>CAJXIT010000216.1 GCA_913054055.1 uncultured Thalassolituus sp. | reverse complement strand
CACAGGGCATTCGTGGTCAAGAAATTGAGAAATCAGAAGGTTTCATATCGCAGAATGTTATGTCCATGAACATGGAAGTGAATGATGAGTTGCCGAAAGATTATTTAGAAATCGTAAACGGTGCTGAACGCTTAAGCATAAATTTTCGCTTTAATGAAGGCAGTGCAAAACTGGATAATAAAGCCAAAAAAGACATCCAGCGTTTGGTGTACTTCTTAAAAGAAAAGAAAAAACTAACAATTTCTGAAATAGATGGTCGACCATCTGTTCAAGTCATGTTAATTGGCTTTGGTGATAAACGTAAAAACTCCCATCGTTCTAAATTGTTATCTAAACTGAGAGCTATGGCTGTAAGGCGTGAGTTGGCACGACTAGGCGTACACCCAACTGTGACCACTGGTTATGGAGACTTCAATCCTGTTGCCGGATTCAACGGCAAAAGCAGTCTGAAAAATCGTAGGGTGGAGGTTTGGGTACGTTAACCCTGATTCACCTGAATGACATTAAGCGCTCTTGGCAACATGAGCGCTTTTTTTGTGTCTGTTTGATCGAAGTGAAAGGATTAATCTGTGGCAGTGGGTTGGCGATATATATAAATACTTACCGATAGGCCAATGGCCAGTAAGGTCAACTTCCCCCAAATCACTGGCACAACCAGCCATGCTGAAATACTCATAGTGACCCATATCATACCAATGGCGATAACTTTGGCCCGCATTGGTATGCCTTCTCCATTCAAATAATGCAGTACATACTTTCCCAACTTAGGGTGTTCAACCAGCCATTGATAAAATCTAGGGCTAGAGCGAACAAAGCATGCAGCCGCTAACAATAGAAATGGGGTGGTAGGTAATAAGGGTAAAAAGATGCCTATCACACCTAATACGACAGACAGCCAGCCAACTGCTAATAATATCCATGTGATTACTGGGTGTTTCTTGTTGTTTTCTGCCAATTGACCACCGACTGCCAAGCAATTTTGTATTTAATGGAAAAACATAACAGTTGTTGAAGCAAAATCCAATTCAGCAACTATTCTAATTAAATAGGGACTATAAAGGGGCAGAATATGTCAAATGTAACCTCCAATCAGCAAGGCCAGCAAGTGACGATATCCATTGCTGGGCGCTTTGATTTTAATATTCTTCAGCAATTCAGGGATGCATACAGCGAGCATGCTGGCACCTCACTTGAGTTTATTCTTGATTTGGCACAAACAGAGTACATCGACAGTAGTGCTTTAGGTATGTTGCTGAATATGAAGAATCACTTAGGTGCGGAAGACTGTGCCATTGAAATTAAAAATTGCCAGCCAAACTTAATGAAAATATTCACCATTGCTCACTTTGATAAAAAGTTTAAATTTGTTTAAGTATGCAAGTATTAGTCGTAGATGATCAGGCCACGAACCGAGCTATATTAACTTGGTTGTTAGAAGATGATGGTCATGCTGTTATTGAAGCTGAGAATGGCTTGGAAGCGGTTGAACTGTATGAGAAACATGAAGTAGACATTGTTTTAATGGATGTGATGATGCCCGTTATGGACGGGTTAGAAGCCACACAAAAAATTAAAGCACTTCAAAAAGATGGTAACTATGTACCGGTAATCTTTTTAACCGCTTTGGAAGATGACAAAGCGTTAAGCCAATGCCTAGAGTCCGGTGGTGATGACTTTTTAAGTAAACCCTATAACGATGCGGTTTTAAAATCGAAAATAGCGGCCCATATTCGAATTCGCGAACTGACCACAGATATTACGGCGAAAAATAACGAATTAACTTTGCATAACAGCCGCTGGGAAAGAGAGCAAAACATTGTTGCTCATATTTTCAACACGGCCATGGAGCATAATTTAAGTGACTGCGATAGCTTGCGTAGTCACATTGCTCCAGCCTCTACGTTTAATGGTGACATATTATTATCAGCTCCCAGTCCTGCTGGTGGTTTGTATGTATTTTTAGGAGACTTCACAGGTCACGGTTTAGGTGCTTCTATTGGCACACTTCCTATTGCACATAGTTTTGATCAGCTTGCTTCTCGGCACTTAAGCGTCGGTGAGATTGCGTTTGAATTTAATAAAATGCTCGCCACAATGCTGCCTGATTATATGTTTTGCTGCGCCAGTATCATCGAGCTAAACCCTCAAGGAGACAGCTTGCAAATATGGGGGGGCGGATTACCAGATGCTTATGTGATTAATGCCGATGGCTCCATTAAAGAAACCTTGCCTTCAGGTAACATGCCTTTAGGGGTTGAAAAAGACGATGCAAAATTTAATAAGGGCTTTGAAGTTAGGCGCTTAGGAGACGGAGAGCGAGTGATCTTTTTTACGGATGGGATCATTGAAGCGGAAAGCCCTGAAGGTGAGTTCTTTGAAGAAGAGCGATTATTAAGCTGCTTTCAGTCAGGCACTAAAGACACCATTGGCGCGATTTTAGATAAACTGACGAACTTCATTCAAGATGCAGAACAACGTGATGACATTACTTTGTTTGAAGTTTCAGCTGGACCTGTTGTGATTAATTCAGGTGATGCGTCAGAGTCGGTGCAAAAGAATTATGATGGAATTTTATGGAACATGAATTGTAAACTGGGTGCCGAAGACATAAGGCGGGCTAATCCTGTTGAAGAAATCATGTCTATATTAGGCGCTCAAACGTTAATGCGCCCTAATAAGGATGTGATAGGGCTGTTACTTGCCGAGGTGTACAGTAATGCTTTGGAACATGGGATTTTAGAGTTGTCGTCGGAATTGAAAAAAACCGAAGATGGTTTTATGGAATATTATCGCTTAAGACAAGAACGTTTGGATAATTTAACGGATGCATCCATTGAGATGGACTTTGAATTAATCAAAAAAGATGAATTAGTATTAAGTATCAGAATGTCGGATTCGGGTAAAGGGTTTGATATTAGTAAGGTAAATAACTCCAGCAAAGAAGATTCATTTGGTCGTGGAGTGGGTCTTATCAATAAAGTTTGCAGCAGAATGGAGTATCTAGATGGCGGCTCAACGATAGAAGTCGACTTTCCTGTTGGGAAAACCATTGCCATAGACTAATGCCAACCGTTGAAGTTTTACGAATATCTTAGGTTCCCATCCACGGCTTCGCCTGTGGAAATAACAGCGGTTTAGCTGGCTGTTTGTGTTGGCCGCTTCCTTGCTTATGGCAGATTCATGCCTAATCTCTAAATATTTTCTTCGAAGACATCCTACTTTAACTCTTGGTGGGTTGATCGCTTGCGGGTAAATTTTTAGAGGTTGTAATGAACTTGAAATCTCTTCACCGAAACTCAAAAACTTAAATTGGATTTCAGTGGTCGCGAGCAGGCTCGACTCCTACATGTTATAGAGATCATACACTTTGTAGGAGGCTGCCTGCAGGCGACTTATTTTATTAATACTAAGCGTTTTTCTGGCTGCGTAGCTTTTGTAATTCACGCTCTTTGGTTTTTTGTTCGCGATGACTCGAAATGGCTTCTTTCACATCACTTCCGATGTGGGCTTCACCACGTTCTTTTGCTAACTGAACTTGTCGTTCACGTTCTGCAAAACGTGCTTTTTGTTGATCAGAAAGTTTGTCATAACAATGTGGGCAGCTCACACCTTTTTGATATTTCTCGCTTAGCTTTTCTTCTTCTGTAATCGGTAAACGACAAGCGTGGCATTGATCGTATTGGCCCTTTTCTAAATCATGGTTAACGGTAATGCGTTCGTCAAATACAAAGCATTCACCTTTCCACATGGTTTCTTCTTTTGGCACGTCTTCTAAATACTTAAGAATACCGCCTTTTAGATGGTAAACCTCTTCGTAACCTTGCTCTTTCATGTAAGCAGTGGATTTCTCACAGCGAATGCCGCCGGTGCAGAACATGGCGACTTTTTTGTTTTTGACCGGGTCCATGTTGTCTTTCACATATTGAGGGAACTCGCGGAATGTTTCTGTATCTGGATTGACTGCGTTTTCAAACGTTCCCACTTGGTATTCGTAGTCATTGCGAGTATCCACCAATACTACATCTGGGTCACTAATGAGGGCATTCCAATCTTTGGGCTCAACATACGTCCCAACCACTTGTTTTGGATCAATACCTTCAACGCCCATGGTGACAATTTCTTTTTTCAATTTCACCTTGGTACGGTTAAACGGCATGGCATCTGTGAAAGACTCTTTATAATCAATATCTGATAAGCGTTCGTCGGTTTTTAGCCATTGTAATAGGGTGTCTATAGCCTGACGCGTCCCGGCAACGGTACCGTTTATGCCTTCATTTGCTAATAATAAGGTGCCTCTTACGGCGTTATCTTCCAGTACTTTTAGCAGATTGGGTTTGATGTCTTGATAATTGTCGAGAGTGACAAATTTGTACATGGCGCAAACCACGATACTGTTTTGTGTATTGCTCATAATGCTTTCCTGCTAACCAGAACGTAAATCTGGCGCTTTGATAGATTGAAACGCTAAAACTGAGTCCAGTAAAAGCAGGCGGGATTATAAAGATTTAGTGGAAGTTTGAAACTAAAAAAGTGTATCTGATAACCATGGTATTTTTGTGGATATAGGGCTTAGCATGGGCTAAACCCTGATTTTTAATGTCATTACTGGTATTTATTCTGTAGAAATTCAAATACTGCGCGCATGCCCATGGCTTCGCCACCAGTGGGTCTGCCCGGTAGTGCTCGGTTGTTCCAAGCCATAACATCAAAATGTACCCATGGAATGCCTTCTGTCACAAATTCATTTAGATATAAAGCGGCAGTAATGGCCCCGCCAAATGGCGTACTGGCGCAGTTGGATAAATCTGCTATTTCGCTTTTTAAAAGGTCCCGATAAGGCTTGTGCAATGGCAGCTGCCAAACAGGGTCTTCTGCTTGTAAGCCTGCGCTTAATAAGTCAGCGGCGACGGATGAGTCACTGCTGAAAAAGCCAGGTAATTCAGTGCCTAAAGCCACTCGGCAAGCACCGGTTAAAGTGGCAAAGTCGATAATGATTTCGGGCGTTTCATCACTGGCTTCAGCTAAAGCGTCGCATAATACCAATCGACCTTCGGCATCGGTATTGTCCACCTCAACGGTTAAACCTTTGCGAGTGGTTAATACGTCACCTGGGCGAAACGCATTACTGGAAACGGCATTTTCAACACTTGGAATTAACACGCGCAGTTGAACGGGAAGGTTATGACTCATGATTAAGTGGGCTAAACCCATAACGTGCGCCGCACCACCCATATCTTTTTTCATATTACGCATGGCGCCAGATGGCTTTAAATCTAGGCTCCCACTATCAAAACAAACCCCTTTACCTACCAATGTTACTTTTGGGTGGTTTGTGTCGCCCCAGTGTAAATCAAGCAGTCTGGGTACATGCACGCTGGCACGGCCCACAGCATGGATAGTGGGATAATTTTGTTTTAATAGATCGTCACCAACAATTTCACTGAATGTTGCATCAAATTCTTTGGCAATAGATTGCACAAATGAAGACATGTTTTCCGGCATCATGTCGCTAGCAGGGGTATTGATCATATCTCTAACCACATAAGTGGCTTTAATGATTTTTTGAGCCTGATCGACTGTGCTTTGGTTATGGATAACTAAGGTTGCTTGTTCGTCGGGTGCTGCTTTGTATTGATCAAATTTGTACTGTGCAAGTCCAAAGGCAATGGCTGCGTTTAAGCAGGTGTTATCGTCTGCTTTTAAGTTAAAAGTTTGTGTAGGCAGCAATTTAGCTAGGTCAGCGCAGGCAAATAGGTTTGACGGCTCAGAGGAAAAAAATGCTGCACTTTCAAGCTGCCCATTTATGGCTGGCACCAGTGCTAAACCCGATCCGGAAAAGCCAGACGTTTGAAGCCACTTTTGAGCGGCGTCTGTTTGATTGCCTAGCCAGTTGGAGTAGTCAGATGTATTCAGTATGTACAGTGGGGTGCCATTGGATCCAAATTCTATATTGGCTTGCATTGAGCGTTTCCTAATTATTAATTTTATATCTGTATTTTAGCGCTATTAATCGACTTGGCGCAGTAGTAACAGGACATCTTTATATAAAATATGAAAATAGGGGGGTGGAACTAGAAAATAACGAGGAATAAAGCAGGAGATGTGTTTAGACATTACAAGTGTTGCATCTGTCTAAGCACAAATGTTTAGACTAAATCTAAACAGGGAAGTGT
>CAJXIT010000215.1 GCA_913054055.1 uncultured Thalassolituus sp. | reverse complement strand
AATAGACTATTTGGTGGCTCACTTTTCTGACTGGCGAAGCTAGGCAAAGCATTCAAACAAGGAAGCTACGTCCTTTCACTTGGTTTAGGCGATTTGTGATTCGGGCTACTTAATAGATTCGACACTCAGGCAAATCTCTATTCCTCACTGATGAAGACATACATATCACCACGACAGCGGTTGATACTGTATTCAATAGGTACGCCTTTTGTGTCGTAAGCGGTTTGTTCAATAAGTAACACAGGCACGGTTTCATCAATATTGAGCTTCTCTAGAAATTCCTCTGTTGGCATCTTGGCGGATACACGGCTTTTTGTTTTGGTCGGTGAGATATCTTGGCTACGAAAGTAATCATAGAGCGAGAGCTGGATCTCGTCTGGATCATGGATAAGGTGTGCAGGGACGTATGACTCTTCGATGGAAACGGCTTGTTCGTCAATATAACGGACACGCTTAAGCAAAAACACGGGGTCATTTTCAGCAATTTTGAGGATCTTTGAAATTTCAGGTGAACAAGAAATCACGTCTTTCTTGATCCATAACGTATCAGGCTTTTTGCCCTTTAGAACCACTTGCTGAGAGAAACCTGTTGCCTCTTTGCTTGAGTACTCTACCGTTTCGCTGATCATGGTACCCAACCCGCGAGAACGGACAATCACACCTTCTTTATCTAAAATATCCAACGCTTTACGGACAGTAATACGCGAGACACCTAGCTTGTCGCTAAACTCACGCTCGGTAGGAATGAAGTCTCCGCCTTTCAGCATTTTTTGCTCAGTCGCCAGCTTTACTGAATCGGCAATCTTTAGGTACAACGGTGATTTGTCTTTCTGTTCGATTCGTTCTTGAATCAGGGTCAGCAATGGTTGATAAGCGCTCATAAAGGTCTGTTTTAGCTTTTATATTTAACCAAAGTATACCTGAAGTCTAAGCCCGCACTTAATAGAAATGTGAAATCTGGGGGTGAAACAAAGATCCCATCCCCTAAGATACCGTTATTGGCTTAGACAGGCTTTAGGTTACCACTACGAACGCTTTAGTTGGTAACCAGATGTCGACTCGGGTTCACTTGAAATCGGCGTAACTCTGAAGGTCAATACCGTCGCTATACTCACCAGTACCGCACAGATCAAATAAGCGATGGAGTAACTGCCGTACCAATCAACCGATATTGCAGCAAGGATAGGTCCAATAAAGCCACCAATGCCCCAAGCCGTATAAAGCACACCGTAGTTAGCCCCGAAGTTTTTCAAACCGTATAAGTCAGCCATTATAGAAGGAAATACCGCTAACAAAGTGCCATACCCAATACCAGCCAACGCCGCACCTACCATTAGAGTCGAGCTAGAGACAAACTGGCTAAACAGTAACATATTGATGGTTTGAAGCCCCAATGCGATCGCCAGTGTTCTCAATGCACCAATTTTGTCGCTCAATAACCCAGAAACCAATCGCCCTGCAGAATTGAATATTGATAAGGTAACAATCAAATAAGCCCCTTGTAAGATATTGGCTTGCTCGGCAGCAATCGAGGTGATGTTGGCGATAATCATTAAACCAGCGGCAGCGCCAAATGCGTAAGTGAACCACAATAAATAGAACTGTCTGGTTGCCAGCATTTCTTTCCACATGTAGTTACGACTTGGTAATGACAAAGGCTTCGAGAAATCAGGATCAGATGAGTTGGCTTTGGGCTCATACCCTAAGGGTGGGTTCTTGATCGAACAAGCCAGTGGAAAAGCGACGATTATTAGCCCGAACCCGAGTACACGAAGGCTTTGCTCTAATCCCATCACAGATATTAGATAGCTAGTGAGTGGTGCTAAATAGATAGCAGCCAAACCAAAAGCCGTCGCGAGTAACCCATTCACCATCCCCTTTTGAGAGGTATGGAACCACTTCATAGCGGTTGGATTTAAACATGCGTAAGCAAAGCCAATTCCAGCCCCCGTCACAAGACCAAAGCTTATGTTTAGATTCCAAGGCGTTAAAGAAAAGCTCGCTAAAATCATCCCTGCGCCAGCCATTATTGAACCAACCATTAGTACCTTTTGTGGGCCAATCTTATCCTGAATACGGCCAGCAATAAGCAATGCAAGTGATAGAGTAATGATTGTAATGGTGTAAGGCATTGAAGCTTGAGTGTTATTCCAGCCAAGTTCTAAAAGAGAGTTTTTAAACACACTCCAAGTATAGAGAACACCAATACAAAGGTTGATCCCACAACTCGCAAGCAGAATCCTTGTTGATTTATTTTTTACAACAGAAAAACGGTTCACAAAAGAAAGATTATTCATAACAGAACGACCAAAAAGCTAGATAATAGAATGAGTAGGCATAACAAAAAGGCTCAGTAACACTGAGCCTAATGTTTTATTGTTCTAAATAAGTTATTGTTCTAAAGAGGTTATTTTTCTAAAGAAGTTATTGTTCTAAAGAGGTTGAGCACGGGAATATTGCTCGTCTTACCGCTGCTTTAATATTGGCTAAGATAGCTTGTGATTTCTTCAACGCTTGGCGCGCAATCACCACCAACATGGCTCACCACATACGAAGCAACCGCATTACCTAACAAGATAGCATCGGGAAGTTCCCAACCTGAAGCTAGCCCAGCCAATACGCCACCAGCATGGGTGTCACCGGCTCCAATGGTATCGACAACCGTTGCTTTAAACGGTGCAACGTTACCGTAACCATCATGAGTGGCGAACAAAGCACCATCGCTATCTATGCGTAAAATAAGAGGGCAGCCGTAAGTTTTATGCCACTGCTCAACAAACTTATTGATGTCTTGCATTCCGAGTACTTCAGCTTCTTGGCGATTTAAAGACACCGTCGGTTTAAGTTTAATCAAACGCTCAAACAATGGTGCAGGTACATCGGCAATGCGCGGACCAAAGTCAATAAATAGTTCAATGCCGTTAGGGAGCGTTTCTAGCCAGCTGACGATCTGCTCTCCACAGGCTGAAGACAACTGGTAGCCAGATAGATAAATAATGGCATCGTCTTGAAGATCTAACTTTTCAAGAGCTTGCTGATTCCAATTATTTTCGACACCACTGACTGATAAAAAGGTTCGTTCACCGTCTGGCTCAACTAGCGCTAAACACCAGCCATTATCCCCACTTGGATCAATTAAGCTGCTCGTTAGCCCTTTGTCTGCCATCGCAGTTGTGATGATGTCGGCCCACTTCCCTTGTCCAATTGGTAACGCATTAATTGATTCAACACCAAGCTTGTTCAAAGCAATCGCGATATTCAAAGCACAGCCGCCTACGTGAATGCCTTTCTCGGTCAGTTCTACATCAGTGCCACGTTTAGGTAAGGATGGTGTCTCAGTTACGATATCGACTACAGCAGCACCAATCAGACACAACTGTCGCTGATTCTTTAAGGTCGGAATGAGTGTAATCAAAGCACTATGAGGCATAACTTAGCTCCTTAATCTCTCTCAAGCGCAGGAAGGTTGCGGCGTATCCAGCAAAATCCAGTTGGTTTTCGTCATCAAGCTGTTTTTTCAAGTCGATATCTATTGATTGGATACCATTAAGTGCGCCACAAATCGCGGTGGCCATTGCGCCAATCGTATCGGTATCCCCCCCTAAATTAGCACACAGAATTGCACAGCGATTTGGGTCGGTTTGAGCAAGCTCAACCATCGCTATCGCTGCAGGTACGGATTCAATGGTACTTACACCAGCTCCAACTAAGTTGTAGACTTTTTCCATACGCTCTTCGATGCCACTGCTTTCTGAAGCAACCATCAAAGCAAGCTCAATTCGAGCGCCCATTGATGCACTGAATGTAGTGATATTTTTTGTTTGAGCTGCGTTCGCAATAGCTGGTAATTGGTCTTTGATTGCCTGCCAGCTGTGCCCTTCAATCGCTTTTGATACCGACCAAGCAATTGCCACTGCGCCTGCAATAGCGACATCTGATTTGTGTGTTGGACTTGACGCCAACGCAACCTGCTCAATGAAAGTATCCAAACTAGTGGTTGGCACAAGGCAGCCCATTGGGGAAACTCGCATCGCCGCACCATTAGTCACACCATTATTTTCAAGCTCATCAATTGATGTGCCTTCTTTGATAGCGCGCATCGCCGCTTTTGAGCTAGGGCCGAAAATGTTTTTGTTGAATGCGTCAAAGCCCTCAGCCCAGCTTAATACGTTACGAGCAATGATCTTGGGTGAAATTTCACCGTCACATTCAATAATAGCGTCAGCAAGAGCCAGCGCCATGGAGGTGTCATCCGTAAACTGACAAGCCTCGAAATAACAAGCGGCGTTGTTTTCAGCGGGACCTGGTAGGAAAGAATCAATCCAACCAAAATGTGCTTTTACTCGGCTTCTAGGCCAAAGTTCAGATGGCATTCCCATTGAATCGCCCAGAGCTTGACCGTAATAAGTGCCTAAAATTCTGTCTTGTTTTGTAATGTTCATCTTACTTCACCAAAAATAGGTTATCTAAAAACTGCTCAGCCTATAGCTAGAAAAAAGAGCTAGAGAAAAAGCTGAGCAGGTATAAAGTTACGCTTGAGCTTTTTCTACTGGAGTCTGCTCTGATTTGTTGTCGATTTTAATCTCTTTAATCTCGCCGTTTGGCTCACGGAAGAAGTACATGAAGATGACAAGAATGATGGCAATCATGATGGCACCGAATCCCCACATGCCTGACCAATCAAACGTCAATCCATTTTGTGGTTCGTCATAAGCAAACATCTTTTCCATCAATACGCCACCTAAGCGGTAACCCAGCAAACTACCAATGCCTTGGCAACCAAGAGTAATAAGACCTTGTGCTGCGGTACGCATGTGAGCAGGTGCTTTCTTGTCGACATAGATGTAAGCCGTCACAAAGTAGAAATCGTAGCTCACACCATGTAATAGGATGCCTGCGAACAGCAGTGAGTATAGATACCAAGTATCTGCGCTTCCGTAGACGAAGAAGCCGTAACGAACAGCCGCCGTAAACAGACCAAGTAATAATACCTTCTTAATACCAAATCGTTTGGTAAAGAAAGGCAATGCCAACATAAAGAAGATTTCAGAGAATTGACCTAGAGTCATCCAGCCAGTCGCATTGCTCATGCCAACTTCAGTCAAATAGCCGTTTGCAAAAATGTAGTAGAACGCCAATGGCATGCTGAACATGAAAGAACAAACAAAGAATGCTAGGAAGTTTTTGTCTTTCAGTAACACGAGTGCATCAAGGCCAAGCATCACTTTTAGGCTAAGTTTACCGGTACTTTTGGGCGGAGTGTCTGGCAATGTCAGTGCGAAGATACCCAGAGCCGCCGAAGCTAGTGCCGTCAGAAGGAGAGGAATATTGCTTGATGAAATATCACCATAGCCCAACCAACCAGGTAGGAATCCAATCGCGATACCAGAAGCGATCCAGCCGATAGTACCCATTACACGGATACGCGGGAAGTCACGTTCTACATCTTCTACGTTAGAGAAAGCAATACTATTGGTCAGCGCAATCGTCGGCATGTAGGTTAATGAGTAAAGCAAAAGGATTGGGAAGAAGGTGGCAAACTCAGTTTGTTGAGCGGCTAAGTACATTAAACCAGCACCTGCTATCAACATGACAGAAAGTACTTTCTGCGCCGCAAAAAAACGGTCGGTGATCGATCCAACCAAAATCGGAGAGATGATCGCTGCAATAGCTGTACACGCGTAAGACCATGCGATCTCAGTTGGCGTAAAACCATTGGTATTAAGTATTTGCCACAAGGGAACAAACCATGCTCCCCAGATAAACCATTCAATGAACATCATTGAAGACAGTTTGAAGTTATTCGATTTCATTATTATGTCCTTTAGTACTGTAGGGTACGCGAATGATGGTATTTCAAAAGATAATACCAATACAATACCAATGAGATTGTTTTGTGACATGAGCAGCGTTATATATCGAGATGTTCGTTTCGCTAACTCATCTATATGAGCATAGCTTTACTCGATATTAGTGCGAATGACTCCCGGAATAGTTACTTGGTAGAATGTTACTTGTTGGAATGTTACTTTTTGGAATAGTTACTTGTTTGAATAGCTACTTGGTGGAATGGCACCTATCTGGCATTATGCGCCCAAGAAACCCGTGGTTAGTAAGCGGTACAGATCAAGCGAAGGTAGTCAGTGGTAGAAAACAGCCAACAATTATGCAACCGTTACGATGAACGTGGTTA
>CAJXIT010000214.1 GCA_913054055.1 uncultured Thalassolituus sp. | reverse complement strand
ATAGAAAAATAAATAAATAGTGCTTCATTCTAATCTCAAAAAGTATAACGGCTATGGCTTCGGGGCTCCGAAGTCCACCGTGGTTATATTGTGTTAAAAATTTTCAACTATAGCTACATCAGCTTTAGTTGCTGAATCAATGCATGAGTCAGGGTCATAATAAATAGTCATCTTTTTACCTGATGCTAAAGCCATTAATGCAGCGCTATAAAACTGTTGAGATATTCTGTTGTCTAGGTTTACCTTGATTTGATTCTTTTTTGCGCAATTAGTGTCTATAAGGTTTTCATCAATATTCATAAATACGCTACCCGTATTGTCACTTACACCAACGTAAACAACCCCAATAGTCTGAGATGATCCTGCGCTAGCATTAAAAGCCAATAGCATGGAAAGCAAAAAAACTGATAGTCGCATAATTGTCCTAAAATATAACGGTTGTGGCTTCGGGAATCCGAAGCCCATTGTTGTTATATGGTAAATTAAAGTAGTTCAATTCGTGTCAATTCTTCAATACCAGTGTGAACTCGTGTGCATAGGTCGGAGCCAGTAAACCTTGCGCTCTTCCCTGTCGCATAAAGTGTCAATAAGTTTGTGTATAGAGCTTTTCCAATACCATCACTAATATCTAGAACGAATCTCCAAGACCCATTGACTCCGCACCCTGCGTCGGAGGGATTTATTTTCAATGCTATAAAAGCTTTTTCACCATGGCTTCGATCTACCATTATTTCGGATATTGATGTTGCTACGCTTGTAGCACATGCGAATTTAGATAGAGAAAATAAGATAATTGCTAGTGTAAGCTGTAATTTCATTTTAGTTTTTCATATAACGGTTGTGGCTTCGGGGATCCGAAGCCCACCGTTGTTATGTTGTACAAATGCGTTGCAGTAAACTGAAAGGCCTTTGGTGGTTAATTTTTGAGACTGTCTTTATAGCAGGTTGTGAAAACAACCTGAATAAAGTCTGTCTAATTCTCTTTTATATTAAGTCTTTCAGGCTAGAAATTTAAAACAATAAAAAGTCGAAAAGAACATAACTACTTTAATATTATCGCTCCAAGCCTCTCTACATCATGAGGACTACCATTAATACCGCACTCGCTAGCCCCAACAAGTTTTACAGGCTTTCCTGATGCATAGGCAGTCAACACCATACTTAGAGTGTTTTTCCCGTCATCAGTGGAGCTATCAAATACGTAGTTCCAAGTTGTCCCGATTTCAGCCGAGCAACCTATTAAAGAAGAAGGATTAGGTGAAACCTTCAATAGAACCTTACCACCTTGGGAAGGTCCACTTAAAACTTCAGATATAACTGCAGAATCTACTGAACTAGCAGCTAAACAGCTTATTGAAAAAATACTTAAAAGTGTGAATGCTAGTTGTTTCATAAAAGTAACTTATTAATACAAAGCTCCGCCTTCATCCGGCTTTTCGGATGCAAGGCTTTGTTATACGTTAAATTTCTGACGTTATATATTTTACAAAGCATTCATTACCAGTACTTGATGACTCTGTAATGCGAATAAGTACATTCGGACCTTGTGATAAATGCGCTGCCAATAACGTGCTGTATATTTCACTTCTATAAGGGTGATCAGTTTTAAGTGTCATAAACTTTTCACTACCCAATACAGCAGGATTACAAGCTAACGAATTCATATCTTGATCCATTTTTATATAAATTCCGATTTCATGTACATATAGCTTTTCTACTTTACCAAGGCACCTAATCGAATCACAGCCAACTGGTATGGGTTGGGCCGCGAAAGAATTCAAACCCAGAATCATTCCCATCAGTAAAAATAAACTACGTACACTCATAAAACACCTATCTAAAACCTACAATTCATTTGTATAACGGCTGTGGCTTCGGGAATCCGAAGCCCATTGTGGTTATACCTTTTATTTAATTAATGACATCGCTGTTGGTAGTGCTTTATCTGCTATTGCTTGTTCACAGCTGTCATGACTGTAAAAAGATAGTTGAATCTCTTTACCGCTTATTAATGAAACTTGAGCAAGAGAGAATCTTGATTTGGCCAGATCATTGTCATTATCACCCAGAAGGTATGTATCCCAATTTTGAAAGACCACCCAATATTTTCCTCCAGCCCCATTTGGACCATGAGCTCCAGCATAAACACGTTCCGGAATACCGCCGCAATTTACATTGGCCATCGATGCGAAGGATATAAAAGTAAAAATTAAGGTAATCAGTAGTTTCATTTCTATTTTCTGTATAACGGCTGTGGCTTCGGGACTCCGAAGCCCATTGGGTTATGTTTAGTTTATGCTTACAATTCTGTCTGAAACACCAATAGTTCCATTGCAGCTTTGGATAGTAAAACGAATCTTCTTGCCTTGAGCTTCATAAGCCAGGATGGAAGAATATATTCTTTGAAATCCTGGTTCGTTGATATCGAATGATATTCGACTTGAACCGCACTCGTGGTTGGTTTCAGTATATACACTCACACCTCCATGGAGGTATGTGTGTATTGTTTGAACTTTATCTTCGTGCCAACCAGCGTTAGCAAAACCTGATAATAAAGTCACAATTGTCGTGAGCTGAATTTTAATTAGTTTCATACTTAATTTACATAACGGCTGTGGCTTCGGGTATCCGAAGCCCATTTTTGTTAGCTTAATTTGATTGTAACCATACGGATACTATTTTTGGGTGACGTCCTGATTGTCCGCCGCAACCATTAACCCAAAACATAACTTTTTTACCAGACATTTGAGCTGCCATCAAAGTTGAGTGCATAGCATTATAGTTAGCATCAGTAGGAACTATTGCATAATACGAAGTTGAATCGCATGAATCTGGGTTGTTTTTACTACCTTTTTCAGCGTTAGCTAAATTCGGCAGCATAACCATTGTCCATTCTCCACTTACATATAGTGAAGAAATTACATCAGAATCAGTCCCTCCAGAAGCCTGAGCTAAAGAAGGAAGGGAAATTAATATTAAAAGAAAAATATTTTTCATATTTAGTTTCGATACTTATCGTAGTTTTTTAAGCTAACGGTTGTAGCTTCGGGGATCCGAAGCCTATTTTTGTTATATGGTTTACCAGATTGCGTATACATTGCGTAATAATAAACTTCCAGATTCGCACCGATCAGGTGCTGTCCCTTCTAGCATTACCGGTTTTCCCGCCATAACGGCAGATAGGAGAGCTGAATATTGAGCTTTGCCAGAATCTTTATCCAGATAACCTGTCCATTGATCGTGCCCACATGAATTTTCAGAGCTAGTGCTGTTTAATTTAACAATAAATCTGTGGCCCGAGTTGGATGTTGAATCGGGGTTATTATGAATTTGCAGGAAAGTAATTTCTCCCGTTTCCACAGGCATACCTGATAAAGCATGTGAAGCTATTGCCATGAGGATCATAAACGAAATACTTTTCATATAAGGAGCCTTTTTTAAAGAGAAATATAACAATGTGGTTATCAGGATGCATCTTGATAAATGCTTATAGCAGAAGGGGAGAGCGACCGGCACTTTTCCTTTGCCATCAAACAGTTATTACATCCTTGTTTATTGGGGCTGGATATTACCAAGTCCTAAAAACAAATCAATCAAATACCTGACAATTCTACACAATCCCATAAATCACTCTGAACTCCCTATATTTACTGATTTTCAAAGGACCTCTTAAATGAGTGTTATACAGATCCACCTTGATAATCTATTGTATATATACACAGTATTTATTTAAACAGGTAGCGATATGGCTAAACTACAACACGTATTTCATCAGAAAATGCGAGCTGCCCATTACGCCCTTAATACCGAGCGCGCCTATTGGAATTGGATTCGCCGATATTTGCACTTTCATGGGATGCGCCATCCTGTAGACATGGGCTCGCAAGAGGTTTCTATGTTTTTAAGCAACCTTGCCACAAAGGAATTGGTATCAGGCAGCACCCAAAAACAAGCTCTAAGTGCGCTGGTCTTTCTGTATGAAAAGGTGCTGTGCAAAAGTATTGAAATAGAAAACTGGGTGAAACCTAGAAAAACTAAACGCTTACCTGTCGTATTTTCAGTAGATGAAGCGAGACGGGTGTTGGCCAATATGGAGGGTTTGCCGTTATTAGCAGCCCAGTTGATGTACGGCTCAGGCATGCGATTAATGGAAGTGCTAAGGCTGCGCATTAAAGATGTGGATTTTGGCAGAAATGAAATTTGTATCAGACAAGGTAAAGGGGCCAAGGACCGATTTACCATGCTACCTGATTTAGCCGTTGACGGATTACATTTGGCGATTGAAAGAGCAAAGGCACTGCATCAAGTAGCATTGGCAGAGGGCATAGACTTTGTTCATATGCCCAATCAGCTTAATAAAAAATACCCAAACGCAGGTAAGCAGTTACCTTGGCAGTTTATTTTCGCTTCAGATAATTTATCTACAGACCCAATTAGCAAGCGTAGAGGACGGCACCATATGGACGAGGGGTTGATAAGAAAACCCGTAAAGCTGGCCATTGCGCAAGCGCAAATTTATAAACATGCTAGCTGCCATACTTTTCGTCATTCATTTGCTACTCATTTATTAGAGCGCGGGCAGGATATTCGTACGGTGCAAGAGCTACTAGGTCATGCCAATGTGAATACCACCATGATTTATACCCATGTATTAAATCGTGGCGGTAAGGGGGTTGCCAGTCCTTTGGATGCTTAACAGTTTGTTATTACTGCATACTAGCGAGAATTGTTTGAAAACCATTGAGTAAAAGTTTGTTGGCTAAGGTGTTATCTTTTTTAAGCTGCTCTAGTGGAAAAGAGATTTGTTCTAAATCAGGAACGTCTTTAGGGTAATTAATGTGGCGAGACTGCCCTGAATCGTCAATATATAGGGCCTTTATTTTTACTTCTGTCGCATCGTTTTTACCACCGCGAACTAAATTGAATTCAATGCGTTCCAGTATAAGTGAATTCTTCTGTGCCTTAAGGCTTTTATTATCTACCCAATTAATTTTATATTGAGTGCCTTCTGACACTTGTTCAAACAGGCTCTGAATTGTTTCACCGCTTTGTTGTTGCATCTTACTGATGTCTTTTGAAATACCCTCATCAATAGCGACACCAATGGCCATACCCATGGCGCCCATTGTACTCATCAATGCCATGCCCGCCCCCGCGCCTTTACCTTGAAAGTACATCTTTTGAGGTTCCGTCCAGGTAACGTATAAGTCCGTGCTTTTATTTTCAGTTTGAAAAGCACTACAGCCAGATAAAAGTAAGACTAAAGAAAATAGGGATATAAATTTCATGATATTCACGCTAATAAAAATGGGTAGTCTAGGCGTTATGAATAAGCGGATCAAGTTTAGGGCAATTGACTGTTTTTTAGTTAGACTGATTGTAAGAACACCTGCCATAGGTATTTACACTTAGAATACGGCACTCTGCCTTACATATTTTATTTTACAATACCCATCTCCTTCAGTAATTCTTAGCTGAATTTTTGACTGACTAATATAGGCTGCCAAGATCTGAGAATACACTTTATCTGTATTTTGTTGATCAGGGGGTAATATAAAATAGTTACCTGGATACACCGTGCAATTGGCACCTGTTTCATCAAGAGGTGTTGACACATAAATATTACCAACCGCATTTGTGTACAACTCTTCAATAGTAGAAACGCATCCCCAACTAGCACATTGCTCAGCTGAATGTGAATTTAACGTGAATAAAGCCAATGCCAATATAGAAACGAATTTCATGATACTTCCAAATTAATAATTAGTTAAACTAGGAAACTGTAAAGGAGATAGATGGCCGTCTGCTGTCTATTTAACAAAGACCGCAGTCACTGACTCCCCATCACCCCAACGAGCGCAATTATCTGTGCCATACACTCGAACAGTTTTTCCAGCCATATACGCGGCTAAGACAACAGAGAACTGAGACTTTCCAGCTACCGAATTTTCATCTGCAATAATCCAGTATTCGGCCGTTGCACAAGTGGGGCTACCATATGCTTCATACCCTCCATATAAAAATAATGCAGACCATTTTTGTTAACCAAAACGCCTGTTACCTTACCCTCCTCTGTGCCTGCGGAGGCTGTCATTGAAAAGATTAAGGAGATAATCGCAATTAAGGTTTTCATAAATAAAATTCTACTACTATCTAACATGTTTTATAAACTTTAAAGTGATCTGCTAGAACACTCATCGCAAGTTTTT
>CAJXIT010000213.1 GCA_913054055.1 uncultured Thalassolituus sp. | reverse complement strand
GCTTTATCAATGAAGACTTATTATTTTTGCCTCTGTTTATTCAACGTCTAGCTTTCTTCTTTTTTAGCGATATCCATCAACGAACCAACAAAGTTTTCAACTGGCTGTCCGCCGCTAATCAGATATTTGTCATTAATGATGAATGCTGGCACTGAACTGATCCCCATTGATTTGTATTTCAATTCTTCTTCTTTTACATCCGAGATATACTGATCATTATTTAAGGCCGCTTGTGCTTCTTGTGCATTCAAACCAACGGTTTGCGCAACAGTAATTAATACACTTCGATCACTCACATCTTTTCCTTCAGAAAAGTAAGCGGAGAATAAAGCAAGCTTCAATTCGGTTTGCTTGCCTTGCTCTCGTGCAAAATGCAGCAATACATGGCAATCCAAGGTATTGTAAATACGGGCTCGTTGATCAAAACTGAAGTCCACTCCTGCCTGCTTACCCACGTCTTTAATGTTTTGCTTATTTTGCTGTAATTGCTCTGGCGTTAAACCATATTTTTCTTCAAGGTGTTCATTAATATCTTGGCCTTCTTTTCCCATATAAGGGTTCAACTGGAAAGGGTGCCATTGAACATTCGCCTGCATATGATCACTAAGCTGCTCTAACGCTTGTGACAAGTTTCCGTAACCAATGGCGCACCAAGGGCACACTACGTCACTTACAATATCAATTTTCAGCTCTTTCATAAGCCACATTCTCTTTGACAATATTTTAATGAGCCATTAAACGAAAAAAAATCATTGCCCACCAGAGTGATTCTGGGAACAATGATTTTTAATGGCCTTTTAATCAGTAATTATAACTAAAAGAGACTTAAGCTAGTCTTGCTTATCAATATCTAAGCGATACGTTTCACTTAACTGTTTACTTTCATTAACCGTCACATTTAAATTATTTAGGCGTCCATCCGTTAGCCCATAAATCCAGCCATGAATCGCAAGCTTTTGACCATTAGCCCATGCGTCTTGCACAATGCTAGTATGGCTTAAGTTGTGAACTTGACGCACCACATTCAATTCACACAAAAGATTTAACTTGGCTTCATCTGTTTGTAAACCATTGAACATATCGCGCTTGTTATAATAAAGATCACGGATTTCTAATATCCAGTTATCAATCAACCCTAGCTTCTGGTTCTCCATGGATGCTTTAACGCCACCACAACCATAATGGCCACATACTATGATGTGTTTTACTTTTAATACTTCAACGGCGTATTGCAGTACCGACAACAAGTTCATATCCGTGTGCACCACCATGTTGGCCACGTTTCGATGAACAAACAATTCGCCAGGTAATAGCCCCACAATTTCATTGGCAGGTACACGACTATCGCTGCACCCAATCCATAAATAATCAGGAGACTGCTGCTTAGCCAGAGTAGGGAAAAAGTCAGGGTCTTTTTCGCTGATTTCTTTTGACCATTTACGGTTATTTTCAATCAAGTCCTGTAAGGATCTAGAATCTTTTCCCATAACGCTGCACTCTTTCAATATTCATGGATCAATTGAGCAGGAGTTTACCCATTTAGATATTAGATTTAAACAAAGGAAATGCTTTTTTGTGGCTCATACAAATGATTAATTAATTATGACCACAAACAGGGCACGCTGCCCGTTTTGGAACATTAAATTGCTGCCAACGACTGCTTAAACCATCAAAACTAATCAGCTTACCCGTCATATCATCCCCTAATCCGGAGATCAGTTTAATGGCTTCTAACGCTTGATGAACCCCCATCATACCCACAACCGGAGCAAGGATACCTGCCGAGGTACAGGTTTCTTCTTGGTTATTACTTTCTGGGTACACACACTGGTAACAAGGTTTATCTGCTTGCTTAGGATCAATCACCATTAACTGACCTTCAAAGCGAATGGCAGCCGCTGACACCAAAGGGGTTTTAAAGTCCAAACACAAACGATTATGCAAACAGCGACTAACACTGTTATCCGTACAATCTAACACCACATCGGCTTGCATAATCTGTTCTGATAATTCTTGTTCCGATAAAGGGTAGTCAAATGTATTAATGCTCACTGTGGAATTTAAACCACTGAGCATTTGTTTTGCAGACGATACTTTTGTTTGTGCAATTGTATTTTCAGAATGCACAACTTGCCGCTGTAAATTACTGACTTCTACACGATCAAAATCACATAGAGTCAGTGTGCCGATTCCCGAACTTGCCAAATACAATGACGCACTGGAGCCCAGTCCACCCAAACCTAATATCAGTACATGGCTATCCAACAATCTTTGCTGGCCATCATAGTCCAGTTGCGGAAGCAGCAAGTGCCGACTATATCTATTTAATTGATCATCATTCATGTTCCATAGCTTAACAATTCAGAGTTATGGCCGATATATCAAAATATGGGTATTTCATTGATTCGTATCGTATTTATATTGGTTTTAAGCGTTGTGATCACTGCCTGTGGTGGTGGCGGCTCAAGCAGTAGCCCGCAACTGTTAAATCAACCAAGCTTGCCCCAACCTCCTATTGCTAGACTTGATCTAGGCAATGACTTTGTGGGCTTCATTATTGGGTACCAGCCATTAAGTACGGATCGAAGTTCATCCGACAGCCTAAGATACACACAGCAACTGTATGAACTGGATGCCGAGAACAACATCACCCCTGTGCCAATGTACGATGTTGAAGATGCTCTTATCGACTTTACCGGCAACCTTAGCTACACAGATATCGAAAACATCACCCCTTTGGATATCATGGTACTCAGCCCTGATTACGTGTTACTGACGGTGTTTCATCGAAATTTTGATAACGATGACGATAACGATTACTTCAATCTGTTAATTGATTTACACGACGGTAGCGTCACCGCAGCTCCAGTTGGGTTAAACCCCTTTGGTAACAGTGGCCGCAGCTCTCTAACACAATTGGGCCGTGATGTTTTCCCACCGGATTCTCGCTGGAACGCTACGGATCACCTTTATGTTGTCAGTGTGGATTACGATGAACTGGGCCTGATGCAATCAGTGGATTACGAACCTGACAGTGGACCTGAGATAGTTGATCATCATAATGGCGTGCCATGCCCAGTGGGTGGGCACAATCAAGATGACGACAGCACAGACTCTACAACGTCAGATGACGACAACACTGATGACAGTACTGATGATACGTCCTCCGAAGATACGGATTCTGAAACGGAAGAAACAACAGAGGAAGACCCCGCTCCCATTGGCACCGCCTGCGTTCCCACAGAGGAAAGCGAAGCAGACACTACCGATGAAACAGACACAGAAACGGCCGAAGTGGCCACCAATAGCTTTAATCACAACATCAGCAGTCGAGCGGCAAGCGATGACCTACCCACCCCCACTGCTCTTTATCGCATGGACTTACTTGAAGGGAATCAATATTCATTAGAAAAGGTCAGTGCAGTGGATGACCGCCCAGGATTAGGACAGGTGATTATTAATGATAACGGTGTAATCGCCTATCGAAATGAAGATGGGGGTGATAACAGCGTACGCGTACTGATACCCGACTGCGAAGGCGTTACCGGCAGACTAAGTACAGTATTACTTGCCCCTTATACCAGCCTAATTGTTGCCCCTGACCGTGATGACGTAAACAGCATATTTGAAGTCAGCGATTCAGGCATGAATAAATTGATCTTTAGCTGTAATGGTAATGTAGAAAGGCAGGCGTACACGGGTTATTCCACCCGAGTAAAAGCCTTAAAACTGCCTTGGAATAGCCCTTCTATTGCCAGCTATGATTACGCCTACCCGTATTTTATTAATACCAGCTGCCAAAGTGGCAGCCTGTTTCCTGCTCAGCCTGGTTTTACCAATATACTGGATCCCATGCCAGCCATCCCAGGCCTGCCAAATGACGATGTTCGCGGGATTAGAAAGAGCCAATTCTTTGATGATAAACTCTATTGCATTGGTTATGACGACGCCCTAGAGTTAGCCGTTGCCGAGCTAGACCCCAGTGATCGCTACCCAGATTACACCTTTTTGAACTTTGACTTCACCTCATGGCTACCGAATTTTGACACGGTACATGTGCTTTCTAATGGCAATGTCATTTTCACTGGCACCAGCCGAGTGAGCCCAGAAATTCGAACCATAATGATGGATACAACAGGCCTAGAAACCGACTTAGGATCGGATCTTGGTGGGTTTGTCGTGGGTCAACAAATCGAAATTACGCCTCCTGGAACGGAATACACCTTACCTGACCCTATTGATAGTGAAACTACCACTAATCAGGCCCCATAGGCTGTACCCCCTAGCAAGGCAAACTGGTATTATGCGGTTAATATTTCTTTAATTAAGTCGCATCATGCTAAATATAGATAGCTTATCTCAGCTAAAAGCACTGAAATCCCAAATACATGAGACACATCAGGCCTCCATACTGAAAGGCGTTGTGCGCGGCAGTCAGGGCCGCTTCGGATTTGTAGCCACCGAAAAGGGGGAGTCGTACTTTTTAACCCCTGATGAAATGGGTAAAGTCTTTCCTGGTGACACCATTGAATTCACCACCACCGAGGACGATAAAGGCAAAACCCAAGCGGTTGTGGAGAAGTTAATTTCGTCTGAATTCAAAACGTTTACTGGTCGCTTTCAGAAAAAAGGAAAAGCACAATTTTCCGTACCAGATGTAAATGGCCTAAACAATTGGTTATACCTACCCCCTTCCGCTTGTGAAGGTATTGAAGAAAATGATTGGATTACCTGCCAAGTAACTCGCCACCCCTTTCCAACAGGTAAGCCTCAAGCAAAAGTCATTTCAAAAATCGGTAAATTAGAAGACGCTGGTTTTGAGCGCCAATACGCCATTGAAAAATTTCAACTTAGTCATGAGTGGCCAGAAACCACGCCATCTGAATTGGCATTGCTAGCTGAAGAAAACATTGCTGACATGAGTCAAGGTCGTGAAGATTTTACTGAACTGCCTTTTGTCACCATAGACAGCGAACACACTCGCGACATGGACGATGCGCTATACGCAGAAAAAACCGATACCGGTTGGAATCTGTTTGTGGCCATTGCTGACCCAAGTGCTTGGTTTGGTATGAATACAGCGCTGGACAAAGAAGCCGCACGCCGCAGTAATTCTTTATACTTCCCTGGCCGTAGCTTACCTATGCTGCCACAAGAATTATCAAATGGCTTATGCTCACTTTTAGAGAACAAAGATCGCCTAGCCCTTGTTTGTAAAATCGCCATCAATGAAGCCGGTGAAACCAGCGACTATTCTTTTACAGAAGCGCTAGTGAACTCAAAAGGCAAATTAAATTACAATCAAGTCACTGATTTTTTAGATAATGAAAATAATGTGGTACCTGCTGAATTAAGTGATCACGTGAAAAATCTTCACGCTGCCACCGTTGCTTTAAATAGTCATCGCCAACAAACGAATTTAATCATGGATGACCGCCCTGATTATTATTTAACGTTAGGCGATAACGGTAAATTCAAACCATATTAAAAGCGGATCGCAACACAGCACAAAAGCTGGTTGAAGAAGCCATGTTAATTGCCAACCTAATATGCGCTCGCCACATGGCCGATTCAGATTTAGGTTTATTTGTGGAACACGCTGGATTTAGAACAGAGCGCATCGGTGATGTTAAAACGATCATTGAACAAAACAACATCCAATTTGAAGGTGATTTCACTCAAGCAGATGGGTATAAAGCGCTGATCAAAGCATTACCGGCTTGTGAAAGTGAGCGTCCCTTAAAAACACTTTTAAGTCGTTTTTTAATTCGCAGTGAGTTCACCACAGAAGCCAAGCCTCACCAAGGAATGGGTTTTGATGCTTATACAACGTTTACATCCCCTATTCGTAAATACAATGACTTGTTAGTGCATCGCATACTTAAATCAAAACTGTCTGGTAAAAAAACCCCAGAAATCACTGAGGACGTGATTAATAATTTGCAGGACCGACTAATACAAGGTCGTAATGCAGTATCTCAGGCAGAAAACTGGTTGAAGCTGCAGTTTTTAGCGAACAGCGCTCAAACTGAATTTGATGCAACGATTGTTCAACTAAATCAAGCTGGCTTTACCGTTCAACTAACAGATGTTGGGGTAGATGGGTTTGTTGATTTACGTAAGCAAAAATTTGAATTTGATAAGGTGTATTTAACCCATTCTAAAGGTGACATTCGTTATCAGCTAAATGATACGCTTAAGGTGACGATT
>CAJXIT010000212.1 GCA_913054055.1 uncultured Thalassolituus sp. | reverse complement strand
ATTGATACTGGCCGGAATCGCGGCTGGTTTCATAGTATTGCTATTTAAACATGCAATGGTGACTTGAGCCGATAATTTTTTTATATCACCACACATGATGCTTTGCTGCATAATCAGTGATGCTTTCTTTATTTTTTCGATTCTAACATGAACAATAAGTTCATCATCTAATCGAGCTGGGTCAATCCATTTAATATTCATGTCTCGAACCACAAATATGGTTTGCTGCTTTTGCAGCTCAGATTGATTAAACCCTAAATCACGCAACCATTCTGTGCGGGCTCGCTCAAGAAAATACAAATAACGGGCGTGATACACAATCCCCCCTGCATCTGTGTCTTCAAAATATACACGCAAAGGCCATTTAAAAGTGTGGTTTTGTGAAGTTTCCATCACTACACATCACTCTGCTTTGGTGGCAAACCAAAGTGAGTATAAGCATGATCCGTCACCACACGGCCCCTTGGGGTTCGCATCATAAACCCTTGCTGTATTAAGTAAGGCTCTAATACGTCTTCGATGGTATCGCGCTCTTCACTTATGGCTGCCGCCAAGGAATCTACTCCCACAGGGCCGCCACCAAATTTCTCAATCATGGCCAACAATAAGCGTCGATCCATATGATCTAAACCATGGGTATCAACATGCAGCATATTCAGCGCTAAATCCGCCATTTTTTGGGTGACCTGGCCACTGCCTTTCACTTCGGCATAATCACGGACACGACGCAATAATCGATTGGCAATTCGCGGGGTGCCGCGGGAACGCATAGCCACTTCTTTTGCCCCGTCATTGTCAATGGATACATCTAATAGACCTGCACTTCGGCTCACGATACCGGTTAAATCTGTCACATTGTAAAACTCAAGACGCTGAACAATACCAAAGCGATCTCGTAAAGGAGCGGTTAATAAGCCAGCACGGGTAGTGGCTCCCACAAGGGTAAAGGAAGGTAAATCGATTTTAATGGAACGGGCTGCAGGGCCTTCTCCCACCATGATATCTAATTGATAATCCTCCATGGCTGGATATAACACTTCTTCAATTGCAGGGCTTAAGCGGTGTATTTCATCTATGAACAATACATCCCCTTCTTCTAAATTCGTTAGCATGGCCGCTAGGTCACCGGCTTTTTCTAATACAGGGCCTGATGTGGACTTTATATTCGATCCAAGTTCATTAGCAATAATGTTGGCCAGTGTGGTTTTGCCCAAGCCCGGAGGGCCAAATATCAAAGTATGATCAAGCGGTTCTTTTCTGGCTTTGGCTGCGCCAATGAAAATCTCCATTTGCTCACGCACAGCCGGTTGGCCTTCATAATCTTTTAATAGGGTTGGGCGAATAGCACGATCGAGCGGGGTATCTTGAGGGGCAACTTCAAGGTTTTCTGCACTGACAAAGCGATCACTTTCAATCATGTCTTACTCTATTTACTTTGGGTCTGGTTACTTAGCCTTATTATCTTGGCTAAGTATTACAAATGCTTACGGTTTATTGCTTTAACATGCCTTTAAGGGCGTAGCGAATCAAATCTTCAGCGCCTTTTACTGGCTCTTTAATGGCTGCAATGGATTTAGCCGCTTCAGTTGGTTTATAGCCCAGAGCGATCAAAGCCCCTTCCGCTTCCATGATCCATTGATCCAAAGAAGCTGGCCCCGGATTAGCCGTGGCCATCATGGGTAACTCAACATCCACATGCCATTCTTTTAAGCGGTCTTTCATTTCTACCACTAAGCGCTCCGCGGTTTTTTTACCAATCCCCGGAATACGGACTAAGGCTGCTGAATCCCCATCGTGCACACATTTAACAAAGTTGTCAGCTTCAATGCCTGACAGAATTGAGAGCGCCAATTTTGGATCCACACCAGAAACCTTAATCAAAGCGCGAAACAATTTACGCTGCTGCTTATCCGAGAAACCAAATAATACTTGGGCATCTTCACGGACAACAAAGTGGGTATGCAAGGTCACTTCTTGACCTAAAGCAGGCAAGGTGTAAATAGACGTCATGGGCGCAAGCACTTCATAGCCAATTCCATTTACATCAATTAATAGTTCAGGGGATTGTTTTTCAAGCAAGGTGCCAGTGATTCGACCGATCATTTTTTAATCGCTTATTATTTAAGTACTGTAAATATACCCAGTAGAATACCCAATCACATGTGGAATGGCCAGAGTGTAAAGCCACTCTAACCAGAAAAGTCTTTTAGTCGCCCTTTTTTCTGATTGCGACCACCGGCTTGAGCCACCAAATTGTGCTTGCTATAAGCATGTGTAATAGCAATGGCCAAAGCATCTGCCGCATCTGCTTGGGGTTTACCAGGTAGGTTCAATAACACTTGCACCATGTGCTGCACTTGCTCTTTATCTGCACTGCCCTTGCCCGTAACGGCTTGTTTCACCGCCCTTGCGGCATATTCTGAAACCGGCAGGTCATGATTGGCTGCAGCCACAATGGCACTGCCACGAGCTTGTCCAAGTTTTAAGGCAGAATCCGCATTTTTACCCATAAACACTTGCTCAATGGCAAATTCATCAGGCTGATTTTCAGTGATCAGTTGGCTCACACAATCAAAAATTTGCTTTAAGCGGTAAGCTAAATCTTCAGAGGTATCGATTCGTATACATCCAGATGTAATATATCTTAATTTACTTCCCTGATATTCAATGACACCAAAACCGGTTAAGCGCGACCCCGGATCGATCCCTAAAATAACCGCCATAAAAACTAACCCAAACCTAAGTATCTGAATATATAAGAAAAAAACGCACAAACTTGCCTTTGCAATATAACAGATCCCTTCAAAGCTCTCTATTAATGCGATCTGACATCCCATGGATTGTGACAATAACGACACAAAAGTGAAATAAATCAGTCAAATTCCAGTGATAGTTTGGTAACAAATAATTTATTAGAGCAATGAAAGAAACACATGGATTTATTACTACTGGCTGGCACCACCCTCATTGGGCTTTTTCTTTTTTATAAAGTCTATGTTCGTTTACAGCTGTCTGTTGCTAAACACCCTTCTATCAAAGGTCACAGCAAATGGTCGCGCCGTATCGCCAATGTCATTCCTTTTTTTGATTACGATGAAAGCCAGTATTTTTGCACCGATGGCGCACCTGAATGCATCGTTGAAAAGAGAAAACAAAGCTTTGAACGCTTAAGCAACGCGGTGGAAATTCAATCACCAAAAACACTCAAACAAAGTGCGGCATTAGAAAACAGTATTTCAGATGTACGCTTTACCAGCCAATATCGTATTCCATTCCCATATCGCACGCTACTGCCAAAAACGTTCAAGTTAGGCTCCATTATTGATCAAAGCCAAGGCAATAAAATAAAAGATTTAGACGGTAACTGGCGCTACGACGTATCCGGTTCATATGGAGTGAATGTGTTTGGATATGACTTTTATAAAGAATGCTTGGAACAGGGTTACAAAAAGGTCAGAGAACTTGGCCCTGTATTGGGTGCTTACCACCCAGTGATCGAACAGAATGTAGAAAAAATCAAACACGCCTCTGGCCTAGATGAAGTCTCGTTCCACATGTCAGGTACAGAAGCGGTTATGCAAGCAGTCAGACTTGCCCGTTATCACACAGGTCGCAGCCACTTGGTAAGGTTATGTGGTGCCTATCACGGCTGGTGGGATGGGGTTCAACCAGGTGTTGGCAATAAACGGGAAGTAAATGATGTTTACACCCTAAATGACTTAAGTGAAAAAACGTTAACCATTTTAAAAACCCGCAAGGACATTGCATGCGTACTTATTAATCCCATGCAAGCGTTTCATCCAAATGGTGACACCGCATCCGACAGCATGTTAATCGCCAGTGATCGCAGCACCCATTTCAATAAAGAAAAATACACAGTTTGGTTAAAAAAGATAAGAGCCATTTGTACAGAAAGAAACATTGTATTGATATTTGACGAAGTATTTACAGGCTTTCGTCTAAGTCATCGCGGCGCACAAGGTTACTTTGATATTCAAGCTGACATGGTGACATACGGAAAAACCCTTGGGGGCGGATTACCCATTGGCGTTGTGGCTGGCACACACGCATTAATGAAACGGTTCAAAGATGATCACCCTGCGGATGTTTCATTTGCTCGCGGCACATTTAACTCTCACCCATATGTCATGGCCAGTATGAATGAGTTTTTAACTAAAATTGAAACATCAGACATTCAAAAACTTTACCTGAGTCAAGAAGCCACTTGGAACCAGCGAGTAAAAGCGTTTAATACTGCATTAGAAGCTGAAGACTTACCGATCAAAATTAGCAATATGCACAGCGTATTGTCTGTGCTGTTCACCCAACCCAGTCGATACAACTGGGTATTCCAATTTTACCTACGAAATGCAGGCCTAGAACTAAGCTGGATTGGATCAGGCCGCATGATCATGAGTTTTGACTTTACTGATGAAGACTTCAAACAGGTCATAAAGTGCTTCATCAACGCAGCCCGAGATATGGAAGATGACGGTTGGTGGTGGGAAAGCAAAAAACTTACTAATAAAAACATCAAGCGACAGTTTTTTGTGGATATGTTAACCGCCAAATTCCCATTACTTTCAAACGTATTTGCCTCACCTTTAATCAATAAACACTCAAAAAAACAAACCGGTTCTAAAACCGATTCAACGCCAACAAAAATGTCATTAACTGAAGTTAAAAAGGCGAGCTAAATATTATGAATCATTTTGTTAAACCAACTAACCCATCGTCTTTCAGAAGCGACTTGCAAGACGAATTTAATGAATATCTAACGCAGCAATCTAAGCGCTTTGATCCAGCGAATTGCTTAAAGATTGATTTTCATTGCCACGACCATAATAGTGACATTCCAGATGAACTCTGGGGCCGTATATTGCGCCTGCCTGAAACATGGTTAAAAACTAAAAAGCTGGTTAAACAATTAAAATCTAATAATTGTGATGTGATCACGATTACCAACCACAACAACGCTAGATCCTGCTGGAGCATGATTGAAAAAGGCGAGGATATACTAGTGGGGTCAGAATTTACGTGTTTTTTTCCAGAGTACGATCTTTTTGTTCATGTTCTCACCTATGGTTTTACAAAAGAACAAGAAGATATTCTAAATGAAAAGCGCCATAACATTTATGATTTCTTACGATATACCCATTCCATCAATGTTCCGGTAATCCTGCCGCACCCATTATATTTTTATACTCGTAACGAAAAAATAGATATCTCACTGTTTGAAAAGTTCGCAGTGATGTTTGAAAGGTTTGAGGTCTTAAATGGTCAGCGGGACGTTTGGCAAAGTGTATTAACTAAAAACTGGGCGCAAAGCCTCACGCCAGAAAAAATCATTGCCTATGGTAAAAAACACAAGTTAGACCCTGCTGAGTTTGGGGTAGACCCATATAGAGAAAAAGTACTGACAGGGGGCTCAGATGATCACACAGGTATCTTTGCAGGCCAATGCGGCTCATACCTTTATGTGGAGAACCTACAAGAACGTTTAAAAACTAAAGCCCCAAGCCAGCTAGCTTTAGAAGCCATTCGCAATGGCGACATTATTCCATTTGGCAGCGTGGGCGAAAACCAAAGATTAAACATCGCACTATTAGACTATTTCTCTCAAGTGGCCACAAAAATCAAAGACCCAGGCCTATTCAGAATTATGCTGCACCGCGGTACAACGACCGACAAAGTGGCCTGCTTTGCCATCAGCAATTTACTGCTTGAAATGCAAAAGCATAAAAATACCATGAAGTTCTTTAGTTTTGTTCACGATGCATTAAAAGGTAAAAAACCCAGTAAATTATTAAAATGGGCGGTTTCCAAAGACTACCGTTTTTGCATTCAATATCTAGAGATCATTGCCGACGCACACGATGAAACACCTGAGGTTTTTGCCCAAACCGTCAACCGTTGTATTGAAGATCTGTTTAGCCACTTAAACAAGTTAGTTGCATCACGTGTAGAAACCACACTGCAACATATTGATTCATCTAAACTACAGGCCATTTCAGCAGAAAGCATCACTCAGAAATTTGAGATCCCGAGTCAATTAACGGCTCTGTTTTTAGGTGGAGGTAAAAAGCAAGATAACTTAAGCAATGTAAAAATTGGAAAGCTTTTAGACAAACTATCATTCCCAGTTTTAATCAGCATAATGCTAGCCGGCTCAAGTTTGGCCTCCACACGCGTACTGTATCAAAATAGAACCTTTTTAAATGACTTCTCCA
>CAJXIT010000211.1 GCA_913054055.1 uncultured Thalassolituus sp. | reverse complement strand
ATGGTATTCATGCTGTTAAATAGAAAGTGTGGGCGAATGCGACTATGCAAAGCTTGTACTCGAGATTGCAATTCACTTTTGGCCCGTAGTCGGCTTTGCATCTGAACATAAAAATAATGCAGTAAAAGGGCGGCTAAAATGGCGGTGATCATTTGGTTTCTGAGTAGCCAATCCCAACCAAATTCTTCAAAGATAAAATAATTTAATGCCCATTGGGTCAGTGAACTTAATACTAGGTTTACCAATAGAATGACACTAAAGCTGATGAAGGTTAAGCCGTTGATGTTCATATGGGGCAGGTGCAAACGCAAACGACATAAAAACGCAGCGCAAATTAAAACCATCCATTGCACGTACATGGATAGCAAGCCAAATTGTTCCCAGCTAAACGCCAGGGCGCCACTGGACAGTAGCGTCAGCACTATCACCAAGGCTTCGCTAAATAAAATCACCCACAGCACACTGCGACCTTGGCAGAGGTCGGGAATTAAATCCTTAGGGTCAACTTGACCGTGTGTGTATTGGCTTTGCGGCATGAATGGGGTGACGTAATGATGAAAAATATGGCCTCAGTGTGGCGGAATACTTGGGCTGGCTCAAGTTTCCAGTGCCATAAAACCCATAAACTGGGATAAGCGGTGAAAACAGGGCGACTGCTATTAAAGCAGAGGTGAGGAAACCCGCTAGAATCTGTATAATGCGCCACAATTTAATACTAGATCGATCTGCACAGGCCTAACTCACCCTAACCATGGGGAATGAGCCCTATATTTGCTGATCCAATCCAAGGAATACACTATGACTGAACAAACTAACTCTGCCTGGGGTGGCCGTTTTTCTGAAGCCACCGACGCTTTTGTACAACGCTTTACGGCATCGGTTGAGTTTGACCAGCGCATGTACGCACAAGACATTCAGGGTTCAGTGGCTCATGCCACCATGCTGGCGAAAGTGGGCGTATTAACAGAAGACGAGCGCGACCAAATCATCCAAGGTTTGGGCGAGATCAAAACCGACATCGAAGCCGGTAACTTCAACTGGTCCATCGAACTTGAAGATGTTCACATGAACATCGAAGCCGCTCTAACCGCCAAGATCGGTATTACCGGTAAAAAACTGCACACTGGCCGTTCTCGTAACGACCAGGTGGCCACCGATATTCGTTTATACCTACGCAGCGAAATTGATCACATGGTAAGTGAAGTGACTCGCCTACAAAAAGGCCTGATCGAACTAGCTGAAAAAGAAGCCGATACCATCATGCCGGGCTTCACTCATTTGCAAACGGCGCAGCCAGTAACCTTTGGCCATCATCTATTAGCATGGAACGAAATGCTAGAGCGTGACTTTGCTCGTTTGCAAGATTGCCGCAAGCGTGTGAATGTTATGCCGCTAGGTGCCGCAGCATTAGCCGGTACCACTTACCCAATCGACCGCGAAATGACCGCTCAACTGTTAGGTTTTGATGCCCCAACTGAAAACTCTTTAGACAGTGTTTCCGACCGTGATTTCGCCATTGAATTCACCGCTGCATGTTCAACCATCATGATGCACTTAAGCCGCTTCTCGGAAGAGCTAGTACTTTGGGCCAGCGCACAATTTAACTTCATCGATTTGCCAGACCGTTTTTGCACGGGCTCTTCCATCATGCCGCAAAAGAAAAACCCAGACGTACCTGAATTAGTGCGCGGTAAAGCGGGTCGTATTTTTGGGCACTTGATTAGCTTGTTAACTCTAATGAAGTCTCAACCATTGGCATACAACAAAGACAACCAAGAAGACAAGGAACCATTGTTCGATACCATCGATAATGTGGGCGGCAGCTTGCGCGCCTTCGCTGACATGATGCCCCATGTTGTATCGAAAAAAGACGTGATGCGTGAAGCAGCGCTGCGTGGTTTCTCAACCGCCACTGACTTGGCCGACTATCTTGTGCGTAAAGGTGTTGCCTTCCGTGACTCTCACGAAATTGTAGGCAGCGCAGTAGGTTATGGTGTTAAGACAGGAAAAGATTTAGGTGAAATGAGCCTAGAAGAACTGAAACAGTTTGGCGACATGATCACTGAAGACGTGTTTGATGTATTAACTCTGGAAGGTTCTGTAAGCGCTCGTGATCACTTGGGTGGCACCGCGCCGAATCAAGTGCGTGCAGCGGCTAAGCGTGCATCTGAGAAGTTAGCACAGCGTTAATACTTTTCATTCGATGAAAAGTAGGGTGTATTAGCACGAAGTGCGTAATACACCTTTTATAAAAAACCGAATGAAGAAATTCATTCGGTTTTTTTGTAGAAGGTATTGATACTGAGGCGGGTATTAAGGCAGCTCTAACACTCCATCCATTTCAACTTTCGCATCTTTTGGCAAAGCAGAGATTTGAACCGCTGCACGGGCGTGAGATAAAGTGTGGCTGTTCAAAGTATTCCTATTAAGGCAGCTCTAAAACACCATCCATTTCAACTTCCGCATCTTTTGGCAAAGCAGAAATTTGTACCGCTGCACGGGCAGGGTAAGGCTGTTCAAAGTATTCAGCCATGATGCCATTCACTTTTGCAAAATTACCAAGATCGGTTAAAAAGATGTTCAGTTTTGCAATGTCTTGCAAAGATCCGCCGGCCGCTTCACATACGGCGGTTAAGTTATCAAATACACGGCGTACGTTTGTCTCGAAGTCTCCTTCAACCATTTCCATGGTTTCAGGTACTAAAGGGATTTGGCCAGAAAGGTAAACGGTTTTACCCACTTTTACCGCTTGAGAATAGGTGCCAATGGCTTGTGGGGCTTTTTCTGTGTTGATGATTTCTTTCATGAGAGTTCCATGTGTGTCGGTGGCTTATTAAAAGTGGTTAAGCCATGTTTTTTAAACGAGTAATTTTTGAAACCGCTTTGTTTTTCTTGATGCTGCGCATAATGTCAGCCAAGTGCTTGCGGCCATGCACGCCAATTTGCAGTGTGAGTACACTTAATTGTGCGTCTTTATCGTCAACGCTGATTTGCTCAAGATTGCCATCCGCTTCGGTCACGGCCGCTGCTAAGTTGGCAATGGTGCCGCGACTATTGGCGGTGTAAACCCTCAGTGTGACTGAGAAGTCTTCTTTGATATTGTCATCCCAAATTAATGGCATGCACTTATCAGGTTGGTCTAAAAATTCTTGGATGTTATTACAACCCGTGGTGTGTACCACCATGCCACGGCCAGCACTTGAATAGCCAACGACGTCATCACCAGGAATAGGCGTACAGCATTTTGCATAGGCAACCACGCCGCCTTCTTTTCCGGATATGCTGAACACGCCTTCGCTAGACACTTTGGAAAGGCCATCTTCATCGCCTAATGCAAATACCGCAATTCGGCGAGCAATGGCTTGAGCGGATCGAGCCCCTAAACCAATTTCTTCTAAGATCAAATCAAAGTCGATGGCGCCAAATTCTTTTACAAGATGCTCAAGGTGATCCAGTTCAATGGAGTTTAAATCCAAGTGATACATGGACAAGGCACCGCCTAATAAGCGGCGACCCAAGGTGATGGATTCGTCGTGCTTTTGATTCTTGAGGTAGTGGCGAATGTTGGCGCGAGCTTTACTGGTCACCACAAAATTTAACCAAGATGGGTTGGGGCTGGCGCCCGGTGCGGTAATGATCTGTACTGATTGGCCACTATAAAGTCGCGTGCTTAATGGGGCCAATTGCCCATCTATGCGACAGCCTACACAGGTGTTGCCCACGTCACTGTGAACATTGTAAGCAAAGTCCACCGCGGTGCTGTCTTTTGGCATTTCAACGATGCGGCCTTTGGGGGTGAAGATGTAGGTATCGTCTGGGAATAAATCCAGCTTCACGTTTTCAATGAATTCTTGTGGGTTGCCGGCACTTTGCTGAAGCTCTAATAAACCTTGCACCCATTTGCGGGCGCGTTTGCTGCCTTTGCTGTGGCCTTCTTCCTCTTCGTCTTTATATAGCCAATGGGCGGCGATGCCGTTATGGGCCATGGCTTCCATTTCTTCAGTACGAATTTGAATTTCAATATGAATACCACCCACACCGATGACGGAGGTGTGAATGGATTGATAGCCATTGGATTTTGGAATGGCGATGTAGTCTTTAAAGCGGCCCGGTACCGGTTTGTAAAAGTTATGCACAAACCCTAAAGCGCGATAGCAGCTGTCAACGTTATCCACAATGATGCGGAACCCGTACACGTCCATAATTTGATTGAAGGATTTTTTCTGTTCTTTCATTTTACGGTAGATACTGAACAGATGTTTTTCACGGCCAATTACGCGGGCCTTTAAACCTTCTTCTTTTAATCGAGTTTTTAATGCTTCACTAATGCGCTCAACTAATTCGCTGCGATTTCCACGGGCGGCTTTTACGGCTTTTTGAATCATGTTGCTGCGCATTGGGTGTTTGGCGGCAAAACATAAGTCTTCTAATTCTATGCGGATGTTGCTGATGCCAAGTCGGTTGGCAATGGGGGCATAAATTTCCAAGGTTTCGTTGGCAATACGGCGTTTCTTTTCGGGCGGCATGGCACTTAGGGTGCGCATGTTATGCAGGCGGTCGGCCAGCTTAACTAAAATCACTCGAATATCGCGGGCCATGGCCATGGCCATTTTTTGAAAGTTGCCGGCTTGTTTTTCTTCCTGAGAGCCAAACTTAATGTGAGTTAGTTTGCTGACCCCATCAACCAGTTCTGTCACCACTTCACCAAATTGCTGCTCTAACGCCTCTTTGGGTACGGCGGTGTCTTCAATGACGTCATGAAGCATGGCTGCCATGAGACTTTGAGGGTCCATGTGCATTTCAGAAAGAATATTGGCAACGGCCAAAGGGTGGATGATGTAAGGATCACCGCTGCGACGATATTGACCGTCGTGGGCTTGTTCGGCGTAGTAGTAAGCCCGACAAACCTGTTTGATTTGATCGGGCTCTAGATAGCTGCTTAGGCGTTCAGCCAGGGCATCTACAGTGGGCAACGTTAACCTCCAGTTTTACTATTGAGCGAAAGTGGAAGTGCTGCCGTCATCAATTAAGCTTGCTCTTGAGCGGCACGTTCAGCCGCTTCGAACGCCGCCATGGTTTCTGGTGTGACCTTGCCTTCAGCGATTTCGCGAAGTGCAACAACCGTTGGCTTGTCAGTACCGGCTTCAACCAATGGCTCAGCCCCTTGGATGACGATTTGACGAGCACGTTTGCTTGCAAGCATTACAAGTTCAAAACGGTTATCAACGTTGTCTAGGCAATCTTCTACGGTTACACGAGCCATCTGAATTCTCTTTGGTTATGTGGGCAAAAGTACTTTTGCCCAAATTTTTTAGTAATTAGGTTAAGTAGTTTACAAAAAGTGCAGGGCTTTCGCCAATTGTTTCACTCAATGGGGCCGATTATTACTGCAATAATTGGCCGATCATGGCGCTGTGCTCATCCGATTGACGAGCTGTGGTTAAGCGATTAGCGGCAAACACGGCTTTTAGTTCGTCTAAAGCGGTATCAAACACATCGTTTATGATGATGTAGTCGAACTCGTTGTAGTGGCTCATTTCACTTACGGCTTCGTTCATGCGGCCTTGAATAATCTCATCGCTGTCTTGACCGCGACCTTGTAGGCGGCTTAATAAGGCATCACGTGAGGGTGGCAAAATGAAGATACTCACTGCATTTGGCATGAGCTTGCGAACTTGTTCAGCCCCTTGCCAATCAATTTCTAAAATCACGTCTTCGCCTTGATTAAGCTGACGCTCAACAGCGCTTTGACTGGTTCCATAAAAGTTTCCAAACACTTCTGCGTGCTCTAAGAAATCGCCATCTTCAATCAGGTTGTGAAAGGTATTTTTTCCAACAAAGTGATAGTGCACACCATTTTCTTCCCCCACACGGGCATCGCGGGTGGTATGGCTGACGCTTAATGAGATGCCATTGGTTTGCTCAAGCAAGGCTTTTAATAAACTGGTTTTTCCGGTGCCTGAGGCGGCGCTAACGATGTAAAGGGTGCCTTTGCTCATATTCTTCTATCTTACATTTGTCATTATGCGTTTAATTATATGACGCTATTGCCTTAAAGGCAGCTTATATCATCAGTTAATTAGGTCTTTTTGCATCTAAAAGGCATGTAAAGCACCTATCCTTTGCTAATCTGAAGGATAGGTCATTAGGTGTGTGTATATGCCGTTAAAGCTCCTTTTCATAGTGTACTTTGTCTTCTGCGCCAGCATGACCAGCTATGCCGTGACCAGTG
>CAJXIT010000210.1 GCA_913054055.1 uncultured Thalassolituus sp. | reverse complement strand
GCAACTAAACTGATATTATTAACCCAACGATAAGGTTTATTGCATGTTAATTTACGCTTAGGCGCCAGCACCTCTAACAGCATCATAACCATAAGAATACTAAGAAATACGCCCAGCCGAATACTGGGTTCATTGGCTATTAGGTATTCATTCATGCTCAATGTGATTCACCTTATTGGGCTGCTGAGAGTATGTCATTCACATCACTCTCACTTATTTTATTGCTATCAATGGCTTCAATTAAAAATTCTTGTGTATCATGATCGTACATCTTATGCTGAATATCCCCATGAACACCGTTAATGGCGACCACACCTTGATCTGTATTTAATACCGCTTTGACACGCTGAAAGTTAGATTGTTTTAATCGCTCTAACAGTATCGGTAATTTATACTGAGTATGATCAGTGACAACACTGGCTTGATAAAACTTCAGTGACGCGTTTTCTGAATCTGATTTTTTCACTTTTTCTTGAAAGCGAGAAAACATACTACTAGCAGGTTTTTTCTTACAGTCATCCATCCAATCTAAAACACTCTGATCGAATACACTGAATGCTAGATGGGCTGAAATAGACTGACTGTTAGCATAATCCATTACTGCCTGAATGCTGGGCTCATCCGCTTTTTCAATTTTATTCAAATATAAAGCGTCCGCCGCCTGCAGTTGCTGCTGATAGATTTCGTGCTCACGGTATTTTTTTTGTTGATACTGCATTGGATCAATCAAGGTAATCACTGAACTTAAGGCCAGCCAGTTTTCATATTGTGATTGCTGTAGAATTTTTGAAATTTCTTGAGCGTGCCCCAGTCCACTTGGCTCAATCAAAATACGATCGGGCTTTTCAGTTTTTAGCAATTGATTTAATGCCAATTGAAAGGGCAGCTGTGCCGCACAACAGGCACAGCCTCCGGGAATTTGTTTGATGATCACACTATCATCTTCAAGCAATAGCGCATCTACCCCAACTTGACCAAATTCATTCACGATTACAGCCCATTTTTCATTGGCTGGGCGAAGGGCTAATAGATGTTTAATGAAAGTGGTTTTTCCTACCCCTAAAAAACCAGTGATGATGGAAACTTTGGATAAATTCATATTTTAGATAATGCCTTGCTGCAAAGCTGACGCCATGCCTTCTGATAGTTCCGCACATTGGGCCAAAAACGCATCTTGCCATGGCCCTTTACAGATGAGAGGTGCTTGCACCCACCGCCATTTTAATCCGGTTAAAATGGTTTCTAAGGCACGCTGTGTACCGGTGCCATCTTGACCGGCTCTTATTATACAGGCCACAGGCAAGCCTTGTTTTACTTCTAAACATGGGTAATAAATACGATCAAAAAAATCTTTCAAGGCGCCGCTCATGTATGCAAGATTCTCTGGTGTACCTAAAATAATGGCATCACACTCTAAAACATCCTGTGGCTGTGTCTCAAATGGGCTTTTAATGATGACTTGAAAATCATCCCCTTGGTAATCACAGGTTGCATCTGCAATGGCTTGCGTCATTTTTTGAGTATTGTCAGACGGGGCGTGAAACACCACTAATAATGTTTTCATGCATGCTCTCTTTTCGGTCTGGCTAACATTCTATCTAAGATAAAGGGTACAATGCTGATGATCATAACGGAATCACTTTATGCACAATGTCACTCATATTCCCGATCTGTTTGTTTTTCGTATAGAAGGCGAAAAAGGGCAAGAACCTGCCCATTTAGATTATGAGCTATTAGATCAACACTCGGTAAATTTTACGCATACCTATGTACCCTTTCGTCAACGGGGAAAAGGTCATGCCGAAGCTCTTGTGAAAGCGGGACTTGAATGGGCTAAAGCCAATCAACTCACAATACACACCCGCTGCTGGTATGTGGAAAAATATATGGCCGAACATTCAGAATGAGTTGGTTTGTATATATTTTGGAATGCAAAGATCAAACCTTGTATACCGGGGTGACCACGGACCTTGATCGCCGACTTAAAGAACATAATGGTGAGAGCGGCGGTGCCAATAAGGGGGCAAAATACACCCGCGTTCGACGCCCCGTTAAAATGGTGTTTTCAGAATACAGTGAGAATCGCTCACAAGCCTGCAAACGTGAAGCGCAAATTAAACGCCTGAGCAAAAAACAGAAGTTGCTGTTAATTGAGTCCTATCATCATGATGTTAAAACCACTTAACACCAAGACAGCTTGATGCCCTGCTGCTTTAACCAAGCATTCGCCTTTTTGTAATCTCTGCAATACGTTTCAACCAATCCCCAAAAATTAGGCTGATGATGGGGGTATTTCAGATGGGCCACTTCATGCACCACCAAGTATTGAATGACATATTCAGGGGCTCCCATAATTAACCAGTTATATTGTATAACGCCTTTACTGGTGCAATGACCCCATTTGCTTTTCGTGCGGCGAAATGTCACCGAACCTAACTTATGGGCTAGGTTCATACGCTGAGCTTGCTTTAGGGTTTCGTTCACTAAATAAGCTTTGGCTTGCTGTTTGAAGTAATCACTAAACAACGTCATCATTTGTTTTTGTGTGGGCGCTTTAGGGCCTTCTACTAAAAACCTTTGATCGTCCTTTATTAGTTTTAGCTTTTTACCCGCGCTATAAACAATGGGGAAAGGGCTGCCTAACCAGTGTAATTGCTCGCCCAACTGCAACTGGGGCAATAGCTTATTATTTTCTGCTTGTGCTGCTAATTTGGTTTGTACCCAGCGGGCTTTCTTTAAGACAAAATCATGTGCGAATTCATCGCTTACATAATCTGGTATACGGACCTGCACCCCTTTTGCTGACACATGGATAGCGGCCGTTTTACGCTTAGAGCGAATAACCTGATATTCGAACGGACAAGGGGCATTGGCCACAGCTGTCACTCATTCACCACATAATGTTTGCCGCGCAAAGGCACTAATATGGACTCTAGACCGTTGATTTTAATTTCTAGGCACAAGCCCAGTAACATGCCTAGACGCCCTTCAGGCATGCCTTTTTTCTGAAACCACAGCAGGTATTCCTCTGGCAAATCCATCAGTACCTTGCCGCCGTATTTCCCAAATGGCATTTTCATATTGGCTAAAGCCAATAGATCTTCTTGTGTAAACATGGTGCCTCCTTAGGCGTAAGCTTACCATGACCTTGAGAATAAATAGACTATGATTGTCTTGAGCCAAGTTCTATTTCATAATAATATTAGACAATACTAATATTAATCCCAAGGTAACTTCATCATGGCCCTCACAAAAGACGACTTACTAAACCAAGCTAGGCAATGCATTAAAGTTATTGATGCCGATGAAACCGAGCAGTTAATGGTATCAGGCGCCACCATACTGGACGTACGTGAACCCAGTGAGTTTGATATAGGGCATTTAACCAGTGCCGTTAACATTCCCAGGGGATTGCTTGAATTCATGGTGGGCAATAACCCAGCCCTGAAAAACTTTGATCAATCTCTGGTGGTGTATTGTAAAAATGGCGGCCGCTCAACATTGGCTGCCGCTACGTTACAGGATATGGGATTTACACAGATCCGTATGCTCGCCGGAGGCTTTGATAATTGGACTGGCACGGTGCATAAAGTAGAAATTGCTGATAATCAATATAAGGGGTAATTTTTTATATTTGCGTGTCATAATAGGCACAACCTTATACTTTATTTTTCCCCATATTTTATTTGCTAAGTGAGTCAGCGCCCATGAGTAAAAAAACACTTATCCCTCCCCGTGTTTTTGGCTTAATGGGCGTGTCTCCTGAAGAAAACAAACGAGCACAAACCACAGCTCGAATGTTTGAAGGACCCATGCTGCTATTGGCTGGCTGGATTATCATTGACTGGTATTTGCAAAGCCAAGGTAGTGGCTATGAGCAATACACCATCAGCGATTGGGTTATTTGGGGATTTTTTATCACTGAAACCGCCATTCTTTCTTTGATGGTGGACTCTCCCATGCGTTACCTTAAAAGCAACTGGATCAACCTGCTCATCATTCTATTTTCATTCCCTGTGTTATGGCAGCTATTCCCCCATGCAGCAGGTTTTCGTGTGTTAAGACTGGTGGTTTTATTTACGTTAATTCTTCAGGCGTCGAAAACATTACAGAAAGTATTAAGCCGAAATAACTTAGGCAGCTCACTTGTCACTAGCTTTTTTATTATTGTGGTAGCGGGCACCCTGATGTCCATCATTGATCCAAACGTGCACTCCCCTATGGATGGGATTTGGTGGGCCTGGGTCACCGTCACCACAGTAGGCTATGGGGATATTGTCCCTGCCAGTAATGCAGGCCGTTTATTTGGGGCGTTTTTGATTCTTATGGGCATCGGTTTGTTCACCATGTTAACCGCAAGTTTTGCCGCTTTTTTCATGGCAGAAGAAGAAAAAGACATGATTCAAAAAGAAGAAAAGAACATTAAGCATTTGCACGATATTGAACTGCGCTTAATGTTATTAGAATCAAAATTAGATACCTTACTCACAGATGAGCAGCGTAAACAGGCCTCTGACCAACACACCACTCAACCCAAAGACAAAAACTAAGGGCATGTATTCGCTCAATATACGATTAACCGTCACTGGCACACTGAACACATAAAGACACATAAGGCAGTGCCATTAATCGGTCTTGTTCTATTTCTTCTTCACATAATTCGCAGCGGGTGTATTCACCTTGCTTAATGCGCAATATGGCATGCTTCACTTGCTGCAATTCTTGCTGAGTTTGCTCGGCGATTTCTTCAGCCACTTCTTCATTTTCCAGCTGCTGTGCACGATCTTCACTGTCTTTAGAAATTTCTTCGTTCACATGCATTAATTCGTCACTGAGTTTTTTAGCCCTAGTTTCAAGCTCTTCTTGCTTTTGCTTTAGCTGTGCATCCATTAAGTTAATATCCAACATGGCAAACCCCTAAACCTATCCATTTCTTAAGCTGTCACGTTACCTGCTTAATAAATATGACTTGTTGATTTATATCAGGGGTTGGCTTGAGTATCTTAATTGGATCATTTGTCAAAATTGGCCACTTTAGCAGTATTTAATTCATGGTTTTTTTCTTACCATATAAAAAAATAATCATAAGAAGCCCTACCATGAACGAAAAGCAATTAAAAATTTGGTTAATCAGCTATATCACCATTGGCTTTGCATTTATGTTTATCGAGGGCTTTACAGCCTTTGAATTCGACTGGGTTATCAAAGCTATCCCTTTGTTTTTACTCATGTATTTTTGTTACAAATCCCTTACTGGAACCCTTAGAATTATCATGATACTTGCCTTAGTATTTTCCGTCACAGGTGATATTTTATTGTCACTGGATGATTTATTCATTCAAGGCCTAGCCGCATTTTTATTGGCTCAGTTAGTATACACAGGCGTCTTTTTTAGCCAGTTTACATTCAGTAAATCAGGCTTAGCTTGGATGGCCTTTGTCATCATTTACTTAGCTTTGGCATCTCGCTTCATTTTACCCAATGCAGGGGACTTCACCGTACCAGTGCTGGCTTATATGTTCGCCATTGGCCTAATGGCCATCAGCGCAGGGTTTCGAAATGACCCCCATTTTTTATTTGTGGCCATAGGTGCCATGGTATTTGTCATCAGCGATACCACCATTGCCATTAATAAATTTGTTATGCCGGTAGAAGGGGCTCGCTATATCATCATGACCACCTACTATGGCGCCCAGTTAATGATTTGCATGGGCTTGGTGCGACACTTTAATCTGAACAAACTGAAATCGTAATTAGTGAGCTCTGGTCTATACTTGATGTATTAAATAGGGAGATATCACCATGTCGATCAGAGACCAAATACATAACTACTACGAAGGCAAAGTCACTGAAGCCATTGCAAATATGGCCGGCGACCGCGGTTATGACAATGAACAGATGGTGGATTTAGCGTGCTTGGCTTTGAATAACTTACCCACTCGTTACTTTCGCCATGAAGTGGATTTAGCATTTTACATGTCGGCCCATGAACATGACGATATTGATCGCCGTGTGCGTCAGGCCATTAATGATGCCATTGCCTACATTGAAAGCCAAAAAGGCACGTAAGAGAAACGGTTTGATGGAAATGTACTGATTAGAATGAATCAGTACCTATATGAAAAACCCAAATTATAAAAATTTATGCCGTTATTAGGCAGCTTAATACTATTATTTGAGTAATGCTGAAGTTGAATATTCCAAGTGGCATTACTTGAAATAGCACCACCAAATGCGAGCATA
>CAJXIT010000209.1 GCA_913054055.1 uncultured Thalassolituus sp. | reverse complement strand
TGTGCTCTTCCGATCTATTTTTTTACTAAGAGCGGGATCAATGGGTATTCCTTAAGCTTAGATTCAAGTGTCAATATCCCACTACCATGAACAGAAACAAGCTCTTTTTCCAATGCCACAACAAGAAAGTCCTCATAAGACTTATATTCCGATAGAGATAAAAAACCAGATATAGAATCTGATCTATAGTCACAGATAAAATCATCTACGGAAATATAATCCGAAGTAAACCCTCGACCACCAAAAAATGCATTACCAAACTGCAGAGGATTAAATCCATCAAAAACAGATTCAAGCAGCCCTTGAGAGCAAAGCCCTGCAACAAAGTCCACCTGTTTAAAGATACTATCTATATCAGCGTTTTCTGTAACAACCAATTTAGCTCGCTGCTGTTCATTTAACTCTTCTTGAGCCCAAGCAAGTATCATATTCTTTGTAAATGAAGTCCTAACATTGTTTTTGTGATGCTCCCAAGGGTGTGCTTTAAATACAACATTCAGTCCAGCATCAATAGACTTCAAGATAAACTCTTGATAAAAGGAAACTGAATTTAAGTATTCACTTGCCGTTTCTATTACAGAGTAGTCATTAACAACCTGGCCAATTAAGGCAACTGTTTTCCCTTTTTCAAAATTCAAATGTAAAAACTCACCAGTTTTTTTAACATTTCGATTATTACTTAGAAGAATTTTATTAATCGACTTCATCCGCCGCCTGTCGTAGTCATTAGTATTATTATGCTCTGGAATGACTAGGTACTTTAGATCACTTCTATTAGCTATAGGGGTATAGCGATCTTCAAAATAATATTCATTTCCCGTAAAGAAATGCTCCATTACTACCGACGTTGTTTGGGAGTGCTTTAAAACTTCCAGCAATGCTTTATTGTAAATCTGGCTACCAGAAAAAATTAACGCATACTTTTGAACAGGGATCTCTTTTAGCTTTTTAGACCAATAATCCATAAAAAACATTGAAGCTGAATAGCAATCTAATACGACTTCTCTATCTAGCTTTAGCATCAGCTCAAACTGAGCTAGGTCATCCCTCTCCTTTACCATCACGTTGAATTCAATTTTTGGTAAAAAATAGCTCAGCAGCTCTGCCCTGGCAACCTTCCAGATCGTTTGACTACCATGTCGAAAAGTGAATAAATCAGAACTGTTTATTTTTTTCAAAACTTTAAGGTATGGCGCTAATTCACTGGCCTTTTCTGTATAATCTCCATAAAGACCAGTCCATGAGTTAATTTCATTATTCTTAGTTACATCCACCTTATGGCGATCTATAAACGCAAATAGGCTTTTAAAATTTCTCTCATGAAAGTGCACCGTATCAGGAAAGAATATCTTTAGGTTTGAGTAACTCATTTGAAAACCCCTTCATATACTGCAAGCTGCTTATGCGTAACCTGCTCCCAAGTTAAAGCATTTCCAGCATTTAAATACGCTTCAAACTTAATCTTCTCTTGATTCACCTTATCATTGGCATATCGATTTATATTTTCAGCATCAACATCAGGGTTACCTGTTAAAAAAATCCCTCTGCTTTCATCAAGGTAATCCGGCACCATTCCAACCCGCTTTGCAATAAGCGGGGTTCCTGTTGATATTGCTTCAGGTACGTTTGCTGGTCCACCTTCAAAAATGCTCGGAACTAGCAAAGCATCTAATGACTTATATAAACTTCCAAACACCTTGTATGGTAAGCGTTCAAAGACTTCTGCCTGATATCCAAGCTCCCTAGCTTTCCAACAGTCCTGGGTACGATCTTTACCAACAAATGTAAATCTAACCGCTTTTCTATCTAACCGCTTCAATAAGTCATAAAGCAAAGCCTCACCTTTCACCTTGCGACCATAACGCCTTGATACAACACCTAAGTTCACAACATCTCGAACCGGCTTATTTTCAGCTTCAAATATACTGTCATTAAAACCGTGAGGGATAACGACAGTGTTTTTTATTCCCTTGTTCGCAAGAAATTCTTTTTGCAGTGTATTCAAGCATATAACCACCTTTGCTTGTCTATATTGACTCTCAAAATTTTCAAACAAATGCCACTTATCATCATCATTTAAATCATGATGCACAGTCACTACTGAGTTTTTAATCAGAGACTTCTCTAAGTGCGGTCTATGATAATGATAAACATCACAACCACTTACAGGCTTATTAGTAACCTTGATCTCTACACTATCATCCGAATACTGTCGACTGTACGCAATAAGATCTGAAAAAATCCCACTTCCTAAATCAGAAGACATTACATGATTTAATATCACAACTAACCTACCTCATCCATAATCTATAACGCCAACACAACAGCAGCCGAAACAGCCACCTGATAAATTACCTGAGTAATATCTTTCGTCAGTTGCAAAGATTTCACATCCGGTTTTGCTAATACAAAAATTTCATCGCCCGGTTGAATTTCATCTTCATCCGTTAGATCTGAATTTACATCAATGAATGAACCATTTGGTTTCATAACCAATACGTTCATGTCATCTATATCGTTTGTTGCGCCGCCTGCTTTGGCTATGTAGTTTTTAGCTGATTGCTCAGAGTCATAAGTGATGGCGGTTGGAAACAATACTTCCCCATGCACCATAACCAAGCTTTGTTTAGCTGGAATGACAATGCGGTCACCTTGTTTAAGAATCACATTAGAAGCGTCATAATTGTCTGCCAGTAATACTTGGCCTTTTGGTTGAACTTGTTTTGCTTTTTCGATCCACTTTAGAATGGTTTCTGCTTCGGCTACTCGTAACTGTGCCGCTTCTTTTGTGGCTGAGCGTGCGGTTAATACTGACTGCTCTAATGATGCCAATGAAGCGTGCAGCATATCTTTTTGGCGTTTAGCCACTGACTTACGATATAACTGTATGGCTTGTTGGTTTGATAATTCGCTGTATTCTACTTTTGCTAGTAGGTCCTTAAGGGTTGCACCCCAAGGTAATACCATTTCGAATTTGGATTTGTGTTCACCGATGACTTCAACACTGATACTGGTGGCACGCATTTGACTGGATACACGCACAAGTGAGCCGGGCTGTACTTGAATATTTTTAATGTTCGCCAATTCATATTGTTTGGCTTGTACTTGCTTAATGCCTTTTTGATTATCTGGTGATACTACGGTTACATGGGTGGCGTTTTCACTAATGGCAGCTGCGTTTAAAATTTCAGATAAACTATTTTTACTTTGTTTAACTTCGTACTTTCCGTTAAAACCTAATTGGCCTTCAAGTGTGATTTCACCTTTTTTGGGCTGTACTAAAATCACGTCGCCATCTTGTAATTGTGTATTGCTGATTACGCCATTTTGTAAAAAGCTATATAGGTCAATTTTATTGACGGTTTTGTTTTGGCGCTTTACTTCAATAAAGCGATAGCTGCCTAGGTTATTGCGAATACCGCCCGCTTGATCAATGAATGCCATGACACTGTCTGCGCTGTGGCCTTCGTATAAACCTGGCTTGTTTACCATGCCTGCCAAATACACTTTTACAGTTTGGCTTGAAATTAGGCTTACATACGCTTGTACGTTGGATTTATAAACACGCTTAATGGATTTAAGTACCACTTTGTTTAGGTCTGAGTTTTTCACGCCTAACACTTTTACTGGGCCGACTTTTGGAATAAAGACATTGCCTTGTGCGTCTACTTTTATTTCTTGCTGGAAATCTAAGCCACCCCAAAGCTGTACTAATAATGCATCACCTTGGGTGATGCGGTAGTTAGGGTTAATACCTGTGAAGCCTTGTTTGTTGAAGGCGCCGCTGAATAGCCATTGGCCGTATTCCTGGGCTTTAGTGTTTTGTGTTAGCTCTGTTGTTTTTTCTGCACTGACACCTTGTTGTAGAGATACAGCATTGACTTGAAAACCTACAACTGCAAGAAAAGCTAATATATAGAATTTCATCATACGCTTGGTCGCCTGCGAGCAGCCTCCTACAAATACATAGGAAGAGTTAGTGAGTATTTTCATTATTCTTGATGCTCTTTAACAATTGACCAAACTAATCGGCCTAATAAATACACTAAAACCAAGGATACAAACCAAGTAATGATGCTGTAGATGCGTCTTGGGTATTGGTCGCTTTGTGGTAATGCTGGGTTTTGAATCACTAATAAGTGTTTTAACTTACGGTAAGCATCGGCCCTTACGGCTTCCATACTGGTTAATGCGGCTTGGTACATGCCTGCGGCTAATTCACTACTTAGTTTGATTTCTTGATAGCTGGCGGTAATTTTATTTAAAGACTGTTGGTCTTCTGAGGTAAGTTTTGACTGCTCTTCTTTTAGCTGGGCTTTTAATGAATCTAGTAAAATATTTTGCCCTTTTACCTGCGCAGAATCACTGCGCATGACCGCAGTCATTTCTTTTAACTTGGCTTCTTGTTCAATTATTTTTGCTTGCAGCTCTGTAATAGCTCCTAATAAAGCACTGCCTTGTTGTTCTGGACTGTAAAGCTGATTGCTGTTTTGAAAGTTAACCAACAATGACTGCTGGTCTTTCATAGCACCGTATAAACGCTCTACTTCTTTTTGTGCATAAGTCAGTTGCTCTTTGGCCATTTTATCTCCTAGGCCATTAATAAACTGCTCGCTTAATTCTAATAAGGTATTGCCCAGTAATAAGGCATATTCAGGGGTGAATGCTTGCGTTTCAATGTAAACAATATCTGCCAGTTCATCATGACGAACGGTTACATGGTTTTGGTAATATTCCACATAGTCTTCAACGGTTGCCATGGAAGACAAACCACTGATGCCATCCCACTGCGAATCCTGGTAATGGGCTTTTAGTTGAACGGTATTATCCAAGGCTTCTGCCATGGCGCGGGATTCTATGTATTCTTTTATGATTAAAGCATCACGGGTTGAGCTAGACGTGCTGGCAATGGCTGCTAAACCCATTAATTGAGGCTCTGCACTGCCGGATTGCTTCACCACAAATTGAGATTCACTCACATACCGTGGACTTGCGATAACCGTGTAATAAAACACAACTAAAATTGATGCTAGTAATACCAAAGCAAATGAGCCGAATTTTGCCCATGCCATATAAGCTGCTTGCTGGGTGCCTAGATAGGCTTTGCTATCCACCACAAATTGTTTAGGGTCGCGCTTGAGTTTACGCACCTTGCGCTGCAAGTTTGTAAGGTCTTTTTTGGAAACCGGGTTTTCAATGGCCTTTTGCTCAGGCTCTTTTTTAACGGGCTGCGACATAGGTTTCTTCGTATTGTTTGATTGCATCATCAAGCTTGGGGTAAAACAGTAATGATTGATCTTTAATTACTATCCCTGCTTGGCAGTATTTTTTTAGCTCGCCCATTGAGTGGCTTACCATGATTAATTTTGTGCTATTAAATTTGCTTTCTATTAGGGCTTGGCTTTTTTTACGAAAGTTGGCATCACCCACGGCACCTAGCTCATCAATGAGCAGTACATCAAAATCAAAATCGAATGCCATGGTTAAGCCAAAGCTCACCCGAGAGCGCATTCCGCTGGAGTAACTTTTTACCGGCTCATCAAAAAACTTACCGATTTCTGCAAAGTCAGCCACTTTTTTCTCAATTTCTGACGTATCTTTATAGCCATGAATACGCGCTACAAAACGTACGTTTTCACGGGCAGTCATACTGCCTTGCAAGCCACCTTGTAAACCCAAAGGCCATGAGATATTGCGATCGCTCAGTATTTCCCCTTTGTTAGGGTAATCCGCCCCACCAATCATGCGTACCAGAGTGGATTTACCCACGCCATTTGGGCCTAACACCCCAATATTCACATCAGTAGGTAAGGCGATTGTCACATCTCTTAAGATATAGTGACGACCCTGTTTGGTTTTATAAAACTTGCTGACGTTTTCAAATTTAATCATGGCTTATGCTTTTTTCACCATGCTATAACGTCACAAAACGTATTCGGTTGTCGCGGTATAGCATCAAGCCTAATACATTAAAAATAAGGGTTATGATGCCAAGGTAAAGCCAACTACCAACCGGGGTTTCGTAACTGACAAAAAAGGCATCGCGACTTAATTCAATGGCATGGAAAATAGGATTCCAAGTAAACAAATACCAAAACTGCTGAGGAATCATGGTGGCGCAAAAAAAGATACCTGAAATGAAAAACATGGGGGTCATCACCATACCCAATAGCTTATTAGTATCTTGCCAGTACAAACTAGCCACGGATAAACACAGTGCTAAGCCAACCGCTAAAAACATTAATAATAATGATGC
>CAJXIT010000208.1 GCA_913054055.1 uncultured Thalassolituus sp. | reverse complement strand
AGATGATATGGTTTTATTCTGTCGTCAAATGCATGCATTGACACGAAGTGGCATTCCCATTATGCGGGCTGTGTTTGGATTGGCGGAAACGTCTAAGAATCCAGCAATGGAAGAGATATTAAAAGATATTGGTCACAGTCTTGGTAGGGGTAATACGTTAAGCCAGTCTTTGAAACAGCACGAACATCAGTTCAGTCCATTATTTGTCAGCATGATTCACGTGGGTGAAAGTACAGGTAAGTTAGATGATGCGTTTTCACAATTAGTTCGTCATTTAGAAATGGAACGAGATACCAAGAAAAAAGTAACATCCGCCTTACGTTATCCCAGTTTAGTCATTGTCTCTATCTTTGCCGCAATCATGGTGGTGAATATATTTGTGATACCAAGTTTTTCAAAAGTATTTTCTAAATTCGGTGCTGATCTACCCTTTGCAACGACCATTCTATTGAATACATCTAACTTCTTTTTGCAATATTGGTGGCTAATTATGGGGGTTGTGGTGTTTGGAGGTGTAGGCTTTCTTCACTATATCAAAACAGAAAAAGGCCATTACCAATGGGATAAAATCAAACTCAAGCTGCCGCTTGTTGGGGATTTATTAAATCGAATTGCCTTGTCACGTTTTACTCGCACGTTTGCCATGTTGTTCAGTGCCGGTGTGCCAATTTTAAATGCGTTAGAAGTCAGTGCTGAAGCCATTGGTAATCGCTATATCGAAGAAGCGGTAAAAGAAATGCGTTCGGGTATTGAGCGAGGCGATTCACTTGCGCGAACGGCCAATGCTTCAGGCATGTTTACCCCTCTTATTTTGCAAATGATCACCGTAGGTGAAGAAAGTGGCGCAGTGGATAAACTGCTTGAAGATGTCAGTGATTTTTACGATCAAGAGACAGAATACGATGTTCAGAATTTAAGTGCGGCAGTTGAACCCATTATGTTGGTTTTTATGGGGGCTTTAGTTTTGATTCTGGCGTTAGGCATATTTTTACCGCTATGGGATTTGGGGGCGGCAGCTGGATAATTTTAAAGAACGATTTTTACTGGCGCGTAAAAGGTGAAAACCGGACAGATGGGTCTACACTTTAATTAATTGATAAAGGATTTCAGCGGTTGTGAAAAAACGCGGATTTACATTAATAGAACTTGTGGTCGTCATCGCGCTATTAGGCATATTGGCAGCCGCTGCTTTGCCCCGGATGATGAAAAGCTATGACGGTGCTCATCAAAGCAATGTGACGGCAACGGGTGGTGCATTAGCCAGTGCGGTGATTTTAGTGCGCAGTCAGTGGGTGACAAATGGCGCCCGTGGTGAAGTAGACAGTGTTGAAGGTTACGGCGATAACAGTGTGGCGTCTTCTTCTGAGGGATGGCCCACAGATGCTTATCAAGGCACAGGTTCAAGTCATAGCACAAACTTAGGTTCAGATGCCGATCGCTGTGTTCGCTTATGGCAAGGTTTGCTGGTGGTCAACGCACCGTCTGTCAGTTCCAATGCATCGGCGGGAACTGATTACTTAGCGCAGGCCCCGGGCGGCAGTGTATGTCGATTTACCTATCAGAACAGTGCGGATAACAGTCAGATTGAATATAACGTGGCAACCGGATCAGTGGTAACTGTTCTGTAACCAAGTAAACGCTCTGATTTCAGGACAGTTGTAAATTTTGGTCTAAACTTAAATTAAGTGTTCAAAACTGGGTGAAAACGGATCCCAGCGTTCATTAAATGGAGAGCAGTATGAAAAAAATGAACTTACATACATCCGAGCAATCGGGTTTTACATTAATCGAATTAATCATGGTGATTGTGATCTTGGGTATCTTATCTGCGTTCGCATTACCAAAGTTTGCCGATTTGTCGGGAAGTGCCCAGTCAGCAAGTATTGAGGGCGCACTGGGTAGTGTTAAATCTGCCTCTGCTATTTCTCATGCAGCAGATTTAGCAACAGGCAGTACCGGTACAGTAACTGTAGAAGGCACAGCTTATACTTTAGTGAATAGTTACCCAGATAGAGATGATTTAAGTGCTTTAGCTGGCTTAGATGGCTATGTCTTAGATGTTTCTGTAGCTGGAGAGGTGACTGTATCTACTGAAACGGCAGCTGAAGGAGTAGATTGCTTTACATATATTGAGGCAGCCGCGAATGCAGCCCCAACTTTTTCTCCTGCCAGTGGAACAGGTGCGTGGAATGCAGCTGTAGACGATTGTCTGTAAAACATCATTTATGATAAAAACAAAAGGCTTTACTCTCATTGAGCTAATTGTTGTCATTGTTTTAATCTCCATTTTAAGTGCGGTTGGTATCGGTTTATTCAGCAGCACAGATCAATATTCAGCACGGCTGGCTTCCGATAGGTGGCTGGCCGGTTTGCGTTTAGGGCAAAGGCTTTCACTGCAAAAGCAAAATGCCAGTGATCTGGTTCAGGTGACAATCAGTAATGGGACAAATGATTGGGATCTTAGTATTGATCAAGGCAGCGTCAATTTAAGTGGATTTTCTATAGAAAAAAACCAGTTGGTTTTAAGGTCATCTACTTCGGATTTTACCAGCGCATGCAGTTCGTTAACGCCGGCCACATTTCCCTTACGTTTTTATTTTAATGGCTATGGGAGTTTTGTATCTGCCGCACGAGCAGAATTAACAACCAATTTACGATTGTGCTTTGCAGGTGCGCAAACCAAAGAACTGTGTATTAGCCCAAGCGGATACAGCTATGAAGGAACATGCGTTAACTGATTCAGTGATCAATCAAGTGAATCGCCAATCAGGTGTGACCTTAATTGAATTGGTGATTACCATTGTGGTGGTAGGCATTGCTATGTCTGCGCTTATTTCGTCGTTATCCACAGGCATTGCCAATAGTGCATCTCCCTTATGGGAAGGAAAGGCACTTGAATTAAGCCAAGCGTATTTAGATGAAATCATTGCCATGAAATTTGATGAGAATACCCCGTCTGGCGGCAGCGATTTAGCAAATGTTTCAGTGAGCTGTACGGCTGCTGGGTTTAATGATGGTGAATCAAGGGCATTGTTTGACGATGTGGATGACTATCATAACCTTTCAGACTCTCCACCAGTATTAATCGATAGCACTATTAATATGTCAGAATATGCAAATTATTCGGTGGATGTGCAGGTTGCTTGCGCAGGAACAGAAGTGGGGTTAAATAATGATGAATCGGCAAAACGTATTCGAGTAACGGTTACCGTCCCTGGTGGTGAATCACGAAGCGTAGCCATTTATAAGGGGAACTTTTAATGCCTCTTTTTGCCATTAAACATCAAAATCGTATTCGTTTAGAAAGGGGGTTTACTCTCATTGAAATTGTCATTGTCATTGTGATTCTTTCAATATTGGCTGTTGGCAGTACTCAGTTTATCAGCTTCAGTGCACAAGGGTATGTGGACACGGTCCGGAGGTCCGAACTGTCTTCCACTGCCACCATTGTGAATGAAAAAATATCACGATTAATTCGAGATGCGCTTCCAAACAGTATTCGAATTACATCAGGTAATCGGTGTATAGAGTTCATGCCCATTCTGGCGGCAAGTCGTTATACGCAAGCGCCTTTTGTCTCCAGTGCCAGTGGTGTTTCAAGAAATGACGTGCAGGTGGTGCCGCTGGATGGTTTGTTAGATGACGATGCTTTTGTCTCCATTTTTCCCATGCCCAATCAGCAATCTTCTTTATATTCAGGGTCAGATAATCCAGGCTATCTAAGCTTAGAAAAAGTCACAGAAAACGGAAGTGCTTCTGGTTCCACGATTTATACCTTTGATAACTCTGCTGCATTTGAGTTCTTGCAAACATCACCACGAAGCCGGATCTACTTTGTGGACAGCCCTGTTACATTTTGTCAGTCAGGGGATAAATTATATTTCTATCGTAATTATGGGCGTGTCGCCAACCTAGCTTCTTTGATTTCGAACTTACCTTCGAGCATACCTAATCGCGTGTTAGTTGCGGATAAACTGCAAGCGAATAGTTTAGTGTTCAGTTATTTACCCAGTAGCTTACGCAGAAATGCCATTGTGGCCTATGAATTAGAATTACAGGATGCATCTAACAATATTGAAACCCTTGTGATTAATCAGGAGGTTCAAATTCGTAATGTTCCCTAGTGTCTCTATTCAAAATCAAAAAGGATTAGGTTTACCGTCTGCGCTCTTTCTGATCGTTATCATGGTGTTGATCGTAGCTTCGATTAATCAAATTAATGAATTAAGTGCAGAGGCTTATGGTCGAGAGTGGCTGAGTCAGCGAGCATTTTATGCGGCTGAAAGTGGTGCTCAAATTGCTGCCACGCATATATTAAATGCAAGCGAATCGTCACCCGTATGCAATAACAGTTTTATTAGCAATTTGTCATTGGCAACTCCTGGTTTATCAGCCTGTATAGTAAATGTTGAATGCAGTAGCTTGGTGGTATCATCAGAGACATTTTTAACATTAACCAGTAATGGCGCCTGCGGTACAGGGCCTGATCAAGCTTCGCGCATTATTCAAGTGAGGTTGGTTGATGATTAAAATCTACTTTGCTCTTCTTATTTTGCTGTCATCTTCTTTCTCACATGCTTATTGGAGTTGTGCATGGCCCTATCGCACACAAATTAGTGTTCTGGAAAGCAGTGGCAGTGTTCTAACCGATTATCAAATTAAAATTGAAATCAGCGGGTCTAATCTGAATAGCAGTTATGATTGGACGTCAGATGGATTTGATTTAAGAATTGTCGATTCGGATGATTTAACCCAATTAGATCACTGGGTTGAAAACTGGGATCAAGCGGGCGAAACCGCAACCATATGGGTGAAGTTAGACTCATTATTGGCCAACGAAAATAAAACACTTTATATCTATTATGGTAATGAGTTTGCCGATCCATTAGCGAATATCCCCTTTACCTTTATTGAGCCTGGTATCAAATTTCACACTCGAAACAGCAGCGCAAATCCGAATAATTTAACCGAAGCGTTTAATATTTTTAATGGCATAGCGGATGGTGACCCTGATTATGGTTGTACATTTATTACCAACTTCACTGGAATCAATAATAGAAATACCTTTGGTGAAGACTCTGATTTCATAGCCTACAGTGAAACCTTTTTTGAAGTTCAATCTGATGAAACGGGTGTGTGGGGCATACGATACGGTGCTGACTTTGGTAGGGGTGGTGGGTTATATGTTGATGGTACCCCATTAGAAGAAGATTGGGGGAACGACTTATGGTGGTCAAATAACTGGAACAATTCTGACGTATTGCAAGGGACCATTGAGCTTACTGAGGGTTATCATAAGCTTGAAGTCATTGGCGCAGAGGGATGCTGTGACGGTGGCATAACGGTTCAGTTTCAACGGCCAGGTGAAGGCTGGACCACCTACAGTGTCAGCAATATCGATATTCGATCTCGAGCGTGTCCGATTTCCGATCCAACGGTAACGTTTGGCGCGCAATCAACGGCCAGTTGCCCAACTCCCCTTGCTAATTATCGTTTGGATGAAGGGGGCTGGAGTGGTGTTGGTGATGTTATAGATCAAACGGGTAGTTTTCCAGGCACCATGCTAGGTACGGTTAATGAAATTGAAGATACCCAAGTGTGTGGTGGCGCAGAAGTAATTGTTAATAATCAAGGCGCAGATGTATCGGCGATTCAAACAGGTTTGGATTTAGACGCGGATGTGGGTTCAGTGGGCAGTTTTGCTTTTTGGGTTAATTTAAATAATAACTGGAATGACGGATCCGCTAGAAAAATTATGGATGCCTCCTATTTACCAACAGGAGCATCGTCTGAAAAATACTTTTATCTCGATAAATTAAGTGGCGGAAATTTTGATTTTAGATTTGAAGACAGCGCAGATGGGGATTTTACTTTACAGGAACCCACAGGGGCCAACCGTTTAGCGAATCAGTGGTATCACATAACCGTCACGTTCGATTTTCCAAATAGTGACTTCAAAATTTATGTGGATGAAACTCTGGTTTCTGGGGCCTTGGTCAATACAAATGGCAATCCACCCATTACCAGTGGCGCGGTAATTGATTTAAATACCATACAATTTGGCGATAAAATTCCTTCCCCTAGCAAAGGCGGAACTGGCCGGTCAGCTGACGGTACGTTTGATGAGATAAACATTTTCAATTCAGTATTATCCATCAGTGAAATTCGTGGATTGATGGCCAAAACTCGGAACTGCCCCACCGAAAGTAAAACTTGCGAAGCTGTTTTTCCGGATGGATTGGTAGCCACAAATAATGGGAGTATCGACTTTGGGTTTGATGCACAGCT
>CAJXIT010000207.1 GCA_913054055.1 uncultured Thalassolituus sp. | reverse complement strand
AGTTCTTTCAAACCATCCAGTGCCGATATTTTTGATACAAGATCAACAATACCTTTTCTGACCAGAGGCTCTCCGCCGGTTAGTCGAATTTTGCTTACACCCAGTTCAACGAACGCTTTTGCGATTAACTCAATCTCTTCTAGCGTTAACACTTCGGAACGCGGTGCAAAGGTCATATCTTCAGCCATGCAGTAAACACACCTGAAGTCGCACCGGTCGGTAATCGAAATGCGAATGTAATCCACAACTCGATTAAATTTATCATTTAATTGTTCTGACATTTTGCTTTAAGCACCTAAGAACACGAAAAAACGTAATGACCAAGTCAATGATTTGGCTCGTTTTTAAGCGCGCTAATAATATCAATAATAAAAAGCATTTCGCTACCAAGACGCTTAAAAAAAACCATTTAATTCAAACGATCTAAAATGAATCGAACACTCATCGCTCAGTATGCACTAATAAGCACAATATACGTGCATGGATATAAGATTTTTCAGTCATAAAAAAACCAAACATAAACATGCTTGGCTTTAAATATATTCTACTGACCCGATCACACTGCGATTTTTATCCGAGTAACCTCACCATAGGTAGGCTTTTACGCGGTTAAATTATCATCATGATCTAACCCGGATTCCAATGCCGCCATACCTGCAGGTAAATCAATTTTTGCGCCTGCCGATTTCATGCTCATGCCTAACCCGTGTAACGTCCTAAACAAATTATGCGCCCGGCTTTGCTCACCCATTTGGCCAATGCGCACAATAGGCAGTCCAAATGAACCCGAAATTTCTACTTTATACAGTTCAGACATAGAAGTTAAAACTTGCTTGGCCTCAACACCTTTTGGCAAATTAATGCCTACTACACTGTTCAAGCGGCTGTGAGGCTCAACAAACAAACTTAACCCCATGCCTTCAACGGCTTGTTGTAAAGCAAAACTGCATACTTGATGGCGTTGAAAACGCTTTTCCAATGTTTCTAAACACACCTGACGCAGTGCTTCATGTAACGCTAAAATACCACTTACAGGGGCTGTGTAGTGATAACCTTTCTCTTCCCAAAACTGACGCGCTAAACGCACATCTAAACACCAATGAGGCATAGGCGCGGTCCGCTCTGTAATCACAGGCCAAACGTGTTCGCTAAATGCCACCAACGAAACACCCGGTATGGATGCCAAACCTTTTTGACCACCTGTAATAACCACGTCAACTTGCCAATTATCCATCTCTAATGGCATGGTGCTTAAAGTACATACCGCATCCACCACAGATAGCACACCATACTGTCGGGCAAGTTTTGTGATTTTGGATAACTCTCGATTCCAAACCGTGCAAGAGGTTTCTCCTTGCACAATTGTCACCACGTCAAAGTCATTTTTTTTAAATAATTTTTCGACTTCTAAAGGATCTGCCGCTTGCCCCACAGGCAAATTATATTGCGTAACTTCACCACCATTACGCTCCGCCATTTCGGCCAAACGGGCACTGAAAAAACCATTATTAATACTCAGTACTTTACGTCCAGGCCACACTAAGTTGGTAATGGCCATCTCCATGGCAGCACTGCCAGGACCGGCAACCCCAATCACATGAGGGCTTTGAGTTTGAAATACATACTGAGACATTAATCGAACCCGTTCGATCACTTGACTCATGGTATCCCCAAGGTGGTTGATGACCACGGAATTGGCCATGGCGACCTTTTGTGAGACAGGTACTGGCCCAGCGCCCATTAACAACAATGGTTCATTGGGTAAAATACTGTCTAAAGGCAAGTCCGCTGGTGGGGCAATCATACTGTGAGAAGTCACTGTTTATCCAAAAGGGATTGTTCCCTATTTTTTACTGTATTAGTTTTATATCTTAATTCAGTTTAGTTCTAAATTTAAAAACGGGCACGTAAACCAAAAACCACGTCTTCGGCAAAAGTGGTGGTGGCGTCTTCGGTATGAATATCCAACTTGCGATAATGGCTGTACAAGGCCACATCCCAATTAAATGCGTATTCTATTCCTGCTTGATAAGCCACTTCTAAATCCGCTTGATCATCCCAGTCTGTACTTAAGAAGAATGGGCGTAAATTGAACCCTAAATTAGCTTGTAGTCCGGCTGCTACTGGAATAAATAATTGAGTGTTAAACCCAATGGCGGTGCGATCGTAATCGCTCACATCAAATTTTGTATTGGATAGTTCAAAATCGAATTCTGCCCCACCATTTTTATGAGGATTATCTAAATAACCGAATCCACCAGCCCCTAACGTCATGATTTCAACTTTTTCAGAACCTAGGTTAGTGCCATCTGTTTTAATAGTGTCATCGCTTTGAAAATATCCCAGATAAAACATACTAGTGACCTTCTCCCCTTCTTTACCTGAAGGGGTTTCACCTAAACCTAAGCGAATCTGACTCATGGCATCACCCTGAGCCAAGTCAAAAAATACGGTGTCGTAATCTGCCATTACCATTGCAGAACTGGCCATACACATAACACCAGCCAGTAGATTGTTATATATGCTTTTGATCATCATTATTTACCTATTAAGTGCCTTGGTTAGCTCAACCCATGAACCAAGCGTGACAAACGTTCCCGAGCATAACAAAAGCAAAGAATAAGGCCAAACTAAATTGCGTGATATCCAGTAACCATGAGGCCTAGGCCTCATTTATCAAGTTATTTACACTGACTTTCTTATGAGATTTAACGGCCACCTACCAATGTGATTGCCGCTACGAATCATCCGCTTATTTCAAATGGTTATGGCCTTGGCTAAATATCACATTCCAACCAACGCTCATCCTGAGTATCTTGACCGATTCAATAAACACAATAAACACACTAAACAGACACCACTTCATGGCAAATACTGGTTTAAAAATATGGCTATTGCTGATTAGTTTTGCATTATCTGGCTGCTTAATGCCTGATCCACCCGTTAAAATTGGCTCAACATCAGCCCAAACTCAATCGCGGTCTATAAGCGTTGACGGTGCCATTGCTGATCATTGGCACAGTTACGTGGAGCCTATTGTGCAAGAACAGTGTATTGCTTGCCATAATGCCAATGACACCTTAAATACGGGGTTAAGTTTTCAGCCTTCTGAGCTAAACCAGACCAATGAAAACCTTATTAACCTATTATTAATAACCGAAAAAACCACCACCCTAAATATGTCTGCTAGCCACCCTCAGCCTAGCCCTAAGGAACAGTCTTATTTTGAAGAATTTGAGTACTACTCAGCCCTATACTGGAATTGGCAATCACAGATTCAAACAGCAAGAAGTCAAGCTAATGGTTTTTTTGATCGTCATTTAGAGGCTGACATCATTCAACCGGTATGCACAGGTTGTCACGTGTTCATTGGAGAGGATCAACAAACCTTTGCCGGTGATTTGGGGTTTTATGAATATTATGTAAACAACCATAGTGAACTGAACCGTCAGCAAGCCATGGACTTCCTAGTTGATCATCAACAAGCTGATTTGCTGTACTCAAAAGCCATTGGCATGGACCATGGCGGCGCAACTGTGATCAGACCCAACACAGAGTTTTCGGATCTATTACTGCAACACAGTTTATTAATGGATGACGTCATTCAATTAATGACGTCACCACCTTACTGAATGTATTGATCGCCCATAAAATGGCGCATATCAGGCGACTAAAAAGTGCTTATTTATTTGCAATGATGGTCGCCCGCAATGGGGCTGGTAACCCTTCTACGGTTTTGCTCGGATCCTGCGGATCAAGAAAGTCTTTTAACGAATTAAACTTCATCCAATCTGATGCTTTTTGCTCTTCCAAAGAAGTATAGTTTTGCTCAACTATTCTCACATTTTTAAAGCCTAATCGGCGCATCCACTGGCATAAGGTTTTGGCACTGGGTAAAAATCATACATTACGCATCATGGCATAGCGATCATCCGGCACCAGCACTTGCCCTTCTTCTCCTTCAATGACTAAGGTTTCTAACACCACTTCACCACCAGGACGTAAAGCCTGTTGCAACTCAGTTAAATGATCCAATGGTGAACGACGATGATACAACACCCCCATACTGAATACGGTATCAAACGCACTTAACTTGCTTGGTACATCTTCTAACTTAAACGGTAATAAATGCACAGGAACGCTGTCTTGTGTCGCCGCTGTCACATACTTTTTAGCCGCCTCAAACTGCCAGAAAAACAATTTACTTGGGTCCACTCCTATCACTCGCTTAGCACCCGCACCTAACATGCGCCACATGTGATAACCGCTGCCACACCCAACATCTAATACGGTACGGCCATGCATGGGAGCTAAATGCTCTTCAATTCGATCCCACTTCCAATCACTGCGCCACTCGGTTTCAATGTTTGTATCAAAGAATTGAAATGGGCCTTTGCGCCAAGGAATTAAGCCTTGTAAACCCGCTAATAGGTTTTCATTATCTTGCGCGGTTAAATTATCGGATGAAAACGTAATGGCACTGCTATTAATGTCGTAACTTGGGTTTGCCACTTGCGGTAATAAATCAAATGCATGTTTCCATCGCACCATATCCCCATGGGGATTAGCCACATAAAACTCATGTAATTGATCATGTAAAAGTTCACCCCACTTTGTAAAGTTAAACTCTGGATCTTTCATAAATTCAATGAGGTCATCATAGAATTCTAAAAACCAATTCTCAGAAAAAGGTGCAGACATATTATTTAACAGCAATAAAAGAAGTAAAATTAAAGCACTGATACCAAGTGCAGGCTTGAGAAAAACCAACCGATTTTAAACGCTCAATATGAGCTTGAGCCGATTCTGGCACCAATACATTTTCTAAGGCACTGCGCTTTTGACTCACCTCTAGATCACTGTAACCATTTGCCCGTTTAAAATCCCAGTGCAACTCTTGTTGCAAGGTTTGCTCGGGTTCATCAAAGCAAATTTTCTCAGATAAAATCAAAGCACCGCCCGGTTGCAGCCCATCATAAAGTTTTTGAATTAAAGCTTGGCGTTTTTCAAGAGGAATAAATTGCAGGGTAAAGTTCAGTGTGACAACAGACGCGTTGTTATATTCAAACTCTGTCACATCCCCTTTATGCAATTCCACAGGCACAGTGGCGTCATCGATATCCACATAGCTTTGACAGCGCTTTAACATGGCTTCGGCATTATCAATGCCGATAATTTTGCAACCATCCACATTTACCCCGTGGCGCATGGCTAACAAAGACGCCCCTAGGGAACACCCTAGGTCATACAAATGTGTATTTGCTTGAGCATATTGATCGGTGATCACCCCAATCATGGGGATGATCATGGTATAGCCAGGCACAGAACGCTTGATCATGTCTGGGAAAACACGAGCCACAGCATCATCAAAAGCAAAGGCCTCTAATGCTTCATGGTCTTGTGAATAAATATTATCGCGGCCCATTATGTACTCGATCACCTTGTAGATTGACTGCCACAAGCTATGTGGGAGGCGCATTTTACTCAATCCTGCCCAAGCTTTCACCCTAATTAACTTGATTGAGTATAACACCTGAAAACAGGCCAAAATTAGCCACCCTTCCTATGAATTTAAATACGGTTTAAACGGGACATTACCAGTCTAAATTTGACCCATATAACCCTAGAGTCTGCCCCGAATGGGGGGTACTCTCTAGCATCACTCTTTCAATAAACGTGTCTATGCATGCATTTATAACCGGTGCCACAGGGTTTCTAGGGAAGCATGTGGTTAAGCAGCTCGCAGCACAGAACTGGCACATAACAGCTCTGTGCCGAGACATGCGCAAAACTCTTGATTACCCGGTAGAAGGCATTGATTGGAAACAGGGCCAAGTGCAGAACATCCAAAGCTTGCGCCATGCCGTCCCCCATTCTGTGGATGCCATTTTCCACTTGGCAGCCGACACCACCACTTGGAGCCCACAGCACAGGCGCCAATACCAAACCAATGTAACCGGCACCAAGAATATGGTGAAAGTGGCCATGGAAAAACAGGCTATTCGTTTTATCCATACTAGTTCAATTTCGGTTTATGGGTTCCATGATGGTGAAGTGGATGAATTCAGTGAGATGCGTGGAATAGACAGCCCAATCGCCTATTATCGAACCAAGTATTTAGCAGAAGAAGTGATTCGTGAGCACATACGTAAAGGGCTGGATGCGGTTATTCTCAATCCAGCGTCCATAGTTGGCGCTTATGATGAGCAAAACTGGATTCGTTTATTTGATAGCATTTACAACGATCACTTACCTGGGATTCCACCGGGTTCCAAATCATTTTGTTATGTTGAGGATGTGGCTAAAGCCCATATTCAAGCGTTTATCCATGGGCGCTGCGGTGAAAATTACATTATCTCAGGCC
>CAJXIT010000206.1 GCA_913054055.1 uncultured Thalassolituus sp. | reverse complement strand
CGTGGCATAGAGTACGACGGGATAGACCGAACCCCAACGTTTAATATTGTACAAACTGGTATTCAATTGAATGGCAGCCGCTCGGTGCTGATTGGACTGACGCTGAAGACGAACTTTTATTAAATTGGCCATGACCATTCTAGTACGGGCTTCATAGAGTTTGGTCGCCACCTCTGTGTCACCAGGATCATCTAGCATGGCTTTTTCATAATAACGAACGGCTTCGTCATATTGTTCAGCCTCCATCATATTGTTGCCTTTTTTTAAGTTACTGGAACAGGCCGTAACCAAGGAGATTAAAATCAGCAGAGTAATGAGGCGCATGGCATATGCTCGATTGGAATAAAGTGCTTAGAGGGTACACAAGCCTAAGATTTGTTTAAAGACTTTTCCAGCCATAAAAAAGCCTAAAGCAGTACTTTAGGCTTTTGGTTGTATTTAAATCATTCGCCTTAAAACATCCTTTTCTTTGCCGTCTAATACTCTGTGTTTGAATACGCCCCCTAGATGCAAGGCAAGCAGTACCACAAAGCTCCAAGCGCCCACTGAATGAAAGGTATGCGCAATACCGTTCCAGTATTCGCTCTTTGGTGTGATATCCGGCACGGTAAACATACCAAATATTTCAACACCGTTTACATAAGGGAAGGTGCTGTTCATTAAAAACCCTGACCACGTCATGGTGAGCATGGCCACATATAATAATACATGTACCAAATGGCTCAGTTGTTTTTCCCAATTTTCCAACCAAGACGCTGGGGCAGGTGCCCCCGATTTAAAACGCACTGGCAGCCTTAGCATCACTAATAATAAAGCCACCATGCCAAAGCTTTTATGCAGTGGGTACAGTTCGTATTTATTGGGTGCATCGGGATCGATGTCAGCCATATAAAAGCCCACCACTAACAATGCCATGATGGTGACGGCCGTTAGCCAGTGTAAAACTCTTAAGGGCAATGTGTATTTTTCAGTTTCAAATTGATTCATGGCCAGCCTCCTTATTTCACAGCACTGTATTGAATGACTTGTTTGACCAGCGCCTCTAGCCTGTCACTCATGGCACCGTTTGCCAGCTTGCCTTTGTCATCAAATGCTTCGTAAGAAGCGCCCACTGCAATTTGATTGGGCACCACCAAGCTGCCTAAGTTACTCATTAATTCACGAATATGACTTAGACCACGAATTCCGCCCAAACCGCCTGGGCTTGTGGCCATTAGGCCCACTGTGAATTGGCCATAAGCAGGGCTGTAGGATTGATCTTGCGCAGGGCGAGACAACCAATCCAGCGTATTTTTTAATACTGAACTGAAACTGCCATTGTATTCAGGACTTGCGATCAACAGGCCATTGGCTGAACTAAACAGCTTTCTAAGCTGAGTCAGCTCTGGTGAATCCAATTCTTTTTCTAAATCTTCATCAAAGATGGGCAGTGGGTATTCTTTTAAATCAATCACCGTGACTTCTGCGCCATTTGCACGTGCAAGATCCGCCGCGTTATTCACTAATAATTTGTTGTAGCTATCAGCACGCAGGCTGCCAGCAAATGCGATTAAGTGGGGAGTAGAGTTTGTCATATTAAATGCCTTACATGATTTGCGTGGGTTTGTTCAGTTGATGGCATCATTCTAGATACTATAAATTTGAACATAAATACAATTAATGCAATGCTTATGTGCATATACGCACAGAAGCTCATCCACACAAAACAAGGCCATTCAGTGAAGCAAGCGTTAAAACATTGGAGTGATATACAAATCGCGTATCTGGTGGCCAAGCATGGCACCTTATCAGGCGCAGCCGCTGAAATGGAGGTGCACCACAGCACGGTGCTGCGACACATAGATGCCATTGAAACTCGCCTTGGTGTCATTCTATTTCAACGGCATGCTAGGGGTTACACCGCAACAGAAGCCGGAAAACTATTATTTGAAGAAGCCTTGAATACCGAGCAAAGGCTAGAACGGTTAATGGGTAAATTAGCCGGGCAAGACCAAGCGCTATCAGGGCCCTTGGTCATAACCACTGTGGCCACGTTAAGTCCGATACTGATGCCGATTATCAGTAAATTTCGCCAGCTGTATCCTAACGTTCAAATCGAGCTAGAAGCATCTGCCCGCATATTCAAGCTGGAATACGGTGAGGCCCATGTGAGTATTCGCCCGGGTAAACAGCCCATGGACCCAGATTATGTGGTTCAGTCACTAGACCAAATGAATACCAGCCTGTATTGCTCTAGCGACTACATCAAACAATACGGCCCTTTAAATAGCCTTAAACAGCATCAAGGCCATAAATTTATCAATCTAAAAGCCAAATTGAATAACATCCCAGCCATTCGCTGGCTGAACGATACCATTGCTGATGAAGACGTTGTTTTTAAGGGCAGTGACTTTAACATTTTAATGGATGCTGCCTTGCACGGCGTTGGCATTGCCCCATTGCCCTTAGAAATTGCCAGCTGCCGCCAAAATCTGATTAAAATGATCGACCCGCCATTAGACTGGCAAAACAGCCTTTGGCTAGTCACCCATAGGGACATTCATCACAGCCCCAAAGTGCAGGCTTTTACCAAGCTTTTAAAGCAAGAATGGCAAACATAAAAGCTCGATATTCCCCTCATTGATAAAAAGAGCATCTACACTGAAATAATAGCCATTTTCAAAGCACCAAAATGCCTTTAGCCCAGCCAAAACAGCACAAGAACCGTACTAGGAAGTTCAGGACATTCCTGAGTGATTTCCGTGTGCTACCGAGCATCATCGCGGTGGGGCTATTTATTATTGCTATCTATATTGATCACCTGACCCAGCAGAACTATTTACAAGAACAGCGGCTAATGATCGGCCAGCAAGCGAGCACCACCAAGGCCAAGCTTGAAGGCAATATCAATAACAATATTCAAGCCATATTAGCCCTGATTGCCGCAGTGAAATCTGAGCCAAAGATGGATCAGAACCGCTATAGCCAATTGGCTCAGCACTTATTTAATGAAGACAATCAACTGAAAATCATTGCCATCGCCCCCGACCTGATCATCTCAAATACCTACCCTTTGAAAGGCAATGAAAAAACCATTGGCTTTGATTACCGCACAAACAAACAGCAACTGCCAGGCGTACTGCTAGCTAAAGAAACAAAAAAGATGATACTGGCAGGGCCCATAAATTTGATTCAAGGGGGGCTCGGGTTCATTGTAAGGATCCCCATATTTTTACCACAATCACCGGATGACTTTTGGGGCGTGGCCTCAGCAGTCATTGATGCCGAAGCCTTTTTTGAAGAAAGCGGTCTGTATGATGAAAACCTAGGCATTGATATTGCCATTCAAGGTTTTAATGGCCAATTGGGAGAGGATCGAGTTTTTTTTGGCAATCCTGACATTGTTAAACAACAGCCTGTTTCTTCCAATATCGAACTACCATATGGCCACTGGAAGGTATACATCACACCTAAATCGGGTTGGTCGACAATCCCCCCTGATATATTTTATAAACGTGCCGCATTAGTCTTTGTATTAGTATTTATTTTACTTCCTATATTTTATTCTTCTTGGCTTAACCGGAAACAAAAGTCAGAATCAGAGCGTTTGAAAAATTTATTTTCCATATCCCCAGTAGGCATTGTTTTAAATGATTATAAAACCGGTCAATTTATTAATTGCAATGACACCTTTTTACAAAACACACAGTTCACCTTGGATGAATTAAAAAATAAAACATTTCGCGATTTAACCCCAAAAAAATATTTCGAACAAGATTCTGCCAATATACAAAAGTTAATTAAAGATGGTGGATACGGCCCTTATGAAAAAGAAGTATTAACCAAAAGTGGCCACGCCTACCCTGCCGTTTTAAATGGCATATTATCAGCCGATGAAAATGGTAAACCCTATGTGTGGTCATTCATCATTGATATTGCCGAGAATAAACTTGCCCAGCAAGAGATTCAGCAACAGAAACGCACGCTGGAACTTGTGATTGATAGTACATCTGTTGGAATCTGGGATTGGAACATTAAATCAGGAGACCTGACGCTGAATGAACGCTGGGCGGATATCATCGGATACTCCTTAAACGAGCTGCAACCTATCAGTATCAATACTTGGATGAAGCATGCACACAAAGAAGATTTAAGTGAATCAAATCGTTTACTTGAAGAGTGCTGGACATCTCCGGATAAAAATCACATCTATCAAATAGAAGTCAGAATGCACCATAAAAATGGAGGGTTACGCTGGGTGCTTTCTTCAGGGAAAGTCGTCGAGTGGGATGAAGATGGTAGCCCAATACGCATGGTGGGCACTCATATTGATATTACAGAACAAAAAGAGGCTCATAATAAAATTGAAGCCGCATTACAAAAAGCAAAACTTGCAGCAAATGCTAAAAGCGAATTTTTGGCGACCATGAGCCATGAGATCAGAACGCCCATGAATGGCATACTGGGTATGCTAGAATTATTAGATAAAAGTCAACTTGATACCGAACAAAGTCGCAAGGTCAATATTGCCCAATCAAGTGCCAATAGTTTACTGACCATCATTGATGACATTTTAGACTTCTCAAAAATGGATGCGGGAAAACTTGCCATTGAATCCATTGATTTTAATTTACGCGCCATCATTGATAGCTGCGTAGAGTCCCTATGTGTTAAGGCATATGAAAAAGATTTAGCAATCATTATTGATAATATCGACATCGATTCCATTTATGTAAAAGGAGACCCGAATCGAGTTCGCCAAATATTCATGAATATTTTGGGCAATGCCATTAAGTTTACCCATGATGGTGAAGTGAGCATTACCAGTAAGTTAATCACTAAAAACAACTTAATTTTATTTGAATGCCAGATATTAGATACGGGTATTGGTATCCCCTCAGATAAAATACACGATTTGTTTTCATCTTTCTCTCAAGTGGATGCCAGCACCACCAGACAATACGGAGGGACGGGCCTTGGATTATCCATTAGTAAAAAATTAGCTCGCCTTATGAATGGAGATATTACGGTTAACAGCCAATTACATTCGGGCAGCCAATTCACCATTACACTGCAATTTGAACCCGCTAAAAATTTAGACACGTTCCATCAATTGGCCAATCTTGATCACTTACACATTTTAGTTTTCGATGAAAATAAAACAGGATTAAACACCCTAAGCCGGCAATTAGAGAGCTGGGGGGCAAAGGTTCAATCTTGCAAGGATGTTAAAGAGTGTGAAAACTCATTATCCAAGCATCAGTTTGATTACATTTTCGTGAATAACTGCCAAGGGGATTCAACGCCACTGGCTAGCCATACTAGTGCGACACGCATTCATATATCTCAGTTGGATGCTCAAACAGCCAAAAATAAATCCGACAATTTTGATGTATTTTTTCAGGCGCCATTAACCACAGAAAACTTGTTATCATGTTTTAATCAATCAATGCTTAACAAACCGTCTAATCATGAAGTTGAACATACAAACAGTATTAAAGGGGCACACATTCTATTAGTGGAAGACATTCCGTTTAACCAAGAAGTGGCTTGCTTGATGTTAGATGAACTGGGGGTATCAGCCCACATTGCTGAAAATGGCAAAGACGCGTTAACAAAACTCAAAGATAGTCAAAAGTACGATTTAATTTTAATGGATTGCCAAATGCCTGAGATGGACGGCTTTGAAGCCAACGAAGGTGTGATCATTCTTGCCGCGACCAACCGTCGTGACGTTCTGGACCCTGCGCTGCTGCGTCCGGGCCGTTTTGACCGCAACGTGACCGTGGGCAACCCGGACATCAAAGGCCGCGAAAAAATCCTCGGCGTGCACGCGCGCAAGACCCCTCTGGGCCCTGACGTTGATCTGCGCATCATTGCACGCGGGACGCCTGGCTTCTCCGGAGCGGACCTTGCTAACCTGGTGAATGAGGCTGCGTTGACCGCCGCCCGCGTTGGCCGTCGGTTTGTCACCATGGAAGATTTTGAATTTGCCAAGGACAAGATCATGATGGGTGCCGAACGGCGCAGCATGGTCATGACCCAAGAGCAAAAAGAAATGACCGCCTATCACGAAGCAGGCCACGCAATTGTTGGCATTCACCTGCCAAAATGCGATCCGGTCTATAAGGCAACCATCATTCCGCGCGGTGGTGCGCTGGGTATGGTGGTGAGCTTGCCGGAAATGGACCGCCTGAACTATCACCGTGATGAATGTCAGGAAAAACTGGCGATGACCATGGCGGGCAAGGCGGCGGAAGTCATCAAATACGGTGAGGACCATGTTTCCAACGGTCCTGCCGGGGATATTCAGCAGGCCAGCCAGCTGGCGCGCGCCATGGTGTTGCGCTGGGGCATGTCGGATAAGGTCGGCAATATCGACTACGCCGAAGC
>CAJXIT010000205.1 GCA_913054055.1 uncultured Thalassolituus sp. | reverse complement strand
TCCATATCAACCAACTGCTCACCTAGCAGTTCAAGGATTTCACCTGCCTCTACTAGGAAGTCCTGGAGGATCTCTTCATCTGCGTCCAAACTCATCCCTATGCTCCTTTAAAACCCGAGACTGGATAACAAGTCATCCACGTCGTCTTGGTTTGATGCCACATCTTCTTTCTCTTCAGCGTTGATTTGAGGACCAACCCCTTTTGTTGGGTCTACCTCATCGATATCAGCTTCAGCAATGTCGTGCTGTATCCCTGTCATTTGATCAACATGACCAGCCATGGACACCAAATTCACTAAACGTGATTCTACATCGGTAACCATAGTGGTGATCTTCTGAATCACTTGCCCGGTTAAGTCTTGGAAATCCTGAGCTAATAAAATGTCATTCAGGTTGCCATTTAATTTTTTCGTATTGCTTTCAGTATTATCTAAAAATACACTGATGCGCTTCGTCAAATCTCTGAATTCTGCCGGTGCAAGTTCCTTTTTAAGAAACCGTTGCCAATCACGTTTTATATCAACAGCTTCGGTAGAAATCCCCTCAGATAACGGTAAAGCAGCATCTACCATATCCATTGTTTTATTGGCCGCTTTTGCTGTCATATCAACAACGTAAGCAAGGCCTTCATGGGCTTCATCTATTTCAGATCCGGCCCCTTGGATATTACTGTCTAACTTAAAGTTTTTGATGGACTCATGCAGTGCCCGTGTTAAGCGACCAATTTCTTGGTATAGGTTTTCATCCCGGACTTTTTGTAAGTCTTGGATCAACCCAACTGCTCCGGCTACATCGTTATTTTCTAAACGGGTTATAAGCTCTTTCGCTTTCTCTCCGAATAGTTTTTCAAATTCGCCATTAGAAACATCTAGTTCCAACGCTGCCATGGATACATCCTAATTATCCGTCCACACGTTCAAAAATCTTTTCGATTTTCTCTTTTAAAACAGCTGCAGTGAACGGCTTAATAACATAACCATTTACCCCAGCCTGTGCGGCTGCCACAATTTGGTCTCGCTTTGCCTCGGCAGTAACCATTAATACAGGCAAAGTTTTTAGACGTTCGTCTTCGCGTACATGTTTTAGCAATTCGATTCCTGTCATCCCTGGCATATTCCAATCCGTCACCAGAAAATCAAAGTCACCACTTTGCAACATGGGCAGTGCTGTGCTGCCATCATCCGCTTCCTGAGTATTGGTAAAACCCAAGTCTCTCAGTAAGTTTTTGATGATGCGCCTCATTGTAGAGAAATCATCTACTACGAGAATTTTCATATTTTTATCCAAAGCTACCTCCCAGCGCCCTGGCCAAAGCCTGATTTACATAATTTTAGTCTAGACATAGTTACTGAGTAATCCAGCAAGCAAGTCAGTGATTTATAAGCCTAGGCTCAAATCGACTATTTTTTAGCAATTATGCTTCGGTTTTGGCGTGATCCTTTTGAAACATCTCACTTAAGTCTAGTACAGTTTGTGGGTGTAACTATTTGAATTGTGAGAAAAATTGGATGAACCCTGCCTACCTAGAAGGATTAAGACAATTAAACAAAAAATAAAGGGGAAAAGATAAGGAAGATGCTTAAAGGAAATAGACAAAAACACGGCTAATAAAGCGTTTTAATGCTCTGATGGGGTATCGGTCCAATCTGCTAAACGTGAACGCAAGCGCAATGCCGCCTGACTATGAATTTGACTGACGCGAGATTCACTGACTTCCAGTACCGCCCCAATTTCTTTTAAATTAAGCTCTTCATCATAATATAAAGCTAAAACCAGCTGCTCTCGCTCTGGCAACTTGCTAATCGCTTCGGCGAGATGCCCTTTAAATTTATCACTGGCAATGCCTTCTAACGGACTGGTTTGATCAGGGTTAACCAACTCTCCTTCTCTTTCACCGGGCTGATCAAGTAATTCTTCAAAGCTGAATAATCGAGAACCAGCGCCATCTTGTAAGTGGTGATGATACTCATCAAGCGTCATTTCTAATGCATCAGCCACTTCCTGGTCTTGTGCATCTCGGCCCGTGGAACTCTCTATATAGCGAATGGCATCAGCGATACGGCGACTGTTTCTATGCACGCTGCGCGGTGCCCAATCCCCTTTACGAATTTCATCTAACATGGCTCCGCGAATGCGAATGCCTGCGTAAGTTTCAAAGCTGGCCCCTTTACTGGGCTCATATTTACGCGCAGCTTCAATTAAACCGATCATGCCCGACTGAATCAGATCATCCACTTGCACCGAGGCAGGTAAACGTCCTTTTAAGTGATGGGCAATGCGCTTTACAAGCGTTGCGTAATCTTGAATTAGCTTATCAAAATTTGTATTGTTTTCGCCGGTATACATGGCGAAACCATTGGTCATGGCCATAAATTATCCGCGTACAGCTGTTGATACTAAATTTTCAACAAAGAATTCTAAATTGCCTCTTGGAGTGGTTGGCAATGGCCAAGAGTCCACTTTTTTAGCTAAGGACTTAAATGCCATAGACGCTTTCGCCCTTGGGTAAGCCTGTATCACAGGTTTTTGTCTTTGTACCGAACGCTTCACCGATTCATCAAATGGAATACTGCCAACGTATTGCAGTGCAATATCCAAGAATCGATCGGTTACCTTGGTCAATTTAGCAAACAAGTTATGCCCATCTTGTGGGGTTTTCACCATATTGGCCAAAACACGAAAACGAAATAATCCATGATCGCGGTTCAATAATTTAATCAGCGCGTAAGCATCTGTAATACTGGTGGGTTCATCTGTCACCACAATTAGCACTTCTTGTGCGGCTTTCACAAATGTGACGACACCATCACTGATGCCCGCCGCAGTATCGACCACTAGCACATCCAGTTGATCAGCAATGGTACTAAACGCACGAATTAAACCCACATGTTCTTCTGGGGCAAGCTGAGCCATAGCCTGAGTGCCTGAGGCGGCAGGAATGATGCGAATGCCGCCAGGCCCATTTACCAATACATCCTGTAATGGCACCTCACCGCTTAAAACATTACTGATATTGTTTTTCGCACTGATACCCAGTAATACATCAATATTCGCTAAGCCTAAATCCGCATCTAACAACACCACTCGTCGACCCATTTCGGCCAAAGCGATACTCATGTTTACGGAGACATTACTCTTGCCTACACCGCCTTTACCACCGGTAACGGCAATCACTTGTACTGGATGCATTTGTCGTTTTTCTCCCTGAGTATTCAACTGTCGCTCGTCTAACATGGCGATCATTACCACGCTCCTTGAGCTAGTCCAGCCTCGCGGGCCAGTTGCTGTTCTTGCTGTGCAATTCTAACCGCTTGCTTCACCAAGCCTTTTGCATTGGCTAAGTGAATATCATCTGGAATACGTTGTCCGTCCGTGCTGTACGATAAGTCTAGTCCGGTTTCGAGTAATACGCTGATAACATCACCTAAACTGCTGGCTTCGTCCACTTTGGTCACCACACACCCTGCAAGGCCAGCGGCCTTGTAGTTATGGAATACCTTGCGTAATACGCGACTATTATTGGTGGCTGGTATGGTTAATAAGGTATGAACCTTATTTCGTAACATAACTAATTGATCTAACTGATATTGCAGCATTGGGTGCTCAGGGGTTAAACCTGCGGTATCGATCAAAATTAAATCGCAATCGGAAAGCTCTTCAATACATTGTGAAAGGCTGTGCTCTTGATCTGCCACCTGTACTGGCACACCTAATATTTGCCCCAATGTACGCAATTGATCATGGGCCGCTAAGCGGTAGTTATCCATGGTGATCAAACCTACCTGCGCCCCTTCGTGTTCAAGTGTAAAACGCACGGCCATTTTTGCGATGGTGGTGGTTTTACCTGCCCCGGTCGGGCCCACTAACGCAAACACGCCACCTCGTTTAAGGCGATCACTTGGGCTGATGGAAATATGATTGGCCAGATCTTGCAAGCATGCCTGCCATGAGGACTTTTCATCATCCGAACTTTTTAAATGGTTGATCAGTTGATAGTTCAGCCACTCATCAAACCCCATGTTTTCAAAACGATTCCATAGTTTGGCTTGTAACGCATTTTTTGGGCTGTGTTTTTTCCAAGCAAAACTCTCTGGCGCATGAATGGTAGTGCTTTCTTTTTTAGTTTGAGTTTCTGCCTGAGCACTGGCCATGAGCATTTCTTTTAGATCATTTAGCTCACTGCGCACATCGTCTAAGATTTGTTTATTTGGCGTCACTTCGGCATGAGGGTAAGCTTGATTTTTTTGGTGAGCTTCCGTTGAGTGAATCGACGTTACGTTATGTGGTGCCGCCTGAGGTTGACGGTTCTGCTTCATCTCAGTCAAAGCTTTTTGCAAGTCTGATTGGCTGTCTACCGATTGATGTAATGCCCCATGATGAGCTGGATGCGGAACAGTATTTTGCAATGCCTGTTTTTGTTGTGCCGGAGCTTGACCTAAATCTGCGCTTACTCCGTTATGGTCACGTTGTACTTTTAAAGCCTCTAATTGATCTTGCAGCTTTAGTTGCTCTTCAACATCTGTTCGTTCTGAATCACTCAAAAATGGCCAAGGGCTTTCATCTTTTTGACTAGGGGCAGGTTTACTGAGCTTTTTATTACTGCCTTGTGATGAAAAAGTGGGTGAGGGTAAATGACTGTCATCCTCTTCCGCATTAAAAATTGGAGCCGACTTTTTTGCACTGACCGGCTCGTAATTCTGAGCCACAATAATTTCTACGCCGCCGTTTACTCTATGGTTAGATAAAATAACCGCATCCGGGCCCATTTCATCTCGTACCGTTTTTAACGCTTTTTGCATACTGGTGGCTGTAAATCGACGAACTTTCATTTTTACGCTCCCAGTTGTAATGAGTGATCAATTGTAAACATTGGCATTTTCAAACTAAGCACTTCCATATCTTATGCACCAATGGTGGCGGCAATGGTAATTTGTTTATTGTCTGGCATTTCTTGATATGAAATCACATGAAGATTATCTGCCATTGAACGCACAAAGTTTGATAGCACTGGGCGTAACATGGCGCTTACCAATAACACCGCAGGGTGACCTGCCATTTCTTGATTTCGAGCCGCTTCGAATAATGAGCTTTGTAACTTCTCTGTCATAGACGGTTCTAAAATCATATTATCCGCGGACCCGGTTTGCTGTTTACTTTGCTGTACTGTCTTGAGCAATAACTGTTCCAGAGCTGGCTCTAACGTGATAACCGAGAGATCATCAGCGTTTCCGTAGATACTCTGTATGATTAAACGACGTAAAACCTTACGTACTTGTACTGTAAGTGCGGCAGTATCTTGACTATCGGTAGTGGTGTTCGCCAATGCCTCGGCGATACTGCGCATATCTCGCACCGGCACCCCTTCACTCAATAAGTTTTGTAATACCCCTAACAACTGACTGAGATTTAACGTATTTGGCACCAACTCTTCTGCCAGCTTCGGACTCACCTTGGCCAAGCGATCTAACATTTTTTGCACGTCTTCGTGACCAATTAATTCAGAGGAATGTTTTTGTAATAATTGATTCAGGTGAGTCGCTACCACAGTACTGGCATCCACCACGGTATACCCTAAGGTTTGTGCTTGATCTTTTTTGTTAGGCTCAACCCAAATGGCGTCTAAACCAAACGCAGGGTCTTGAGTTTCAATGCCTTCTATTTGTCCAAATACTTGACCAGGGTTAATGGCCATTTCTTTATCTGGCTCAATCTCCGCTTCTGCCACGGCAACGCCCATTAATAAAATACGATAAGCGTTTGGCATCAAATCTAAATTATCGCGGATGTGCACACTCGGAATAAGAAATCCCAAGTCTTGTGATAGTTTACGGCGAATGCCTTTAATACGATTTAATAAATGACCACCTTGATTTTTATCCACCAAAGGAATGAGTCGGTAGCCCACTTCCAAGCCGATAATGTCAACGTCTTCCACATCATCCCAATCCACCTCTTTGCTTTCCACATCAGGCAGCGCTTTCATTGGTTGCCCACCTGGAGCAGTGGGTGCGCCCGCTGCAGCTGCACCGGCTTTTTGTGCCGCCTGCTTAGCTGATCCGCCCATCCCTTCCTCGACGACCAAAGCTTCACGTCCTTTACGACTAATCCAGTAAGCACCACCTGCCGCAGCGCCACCTAAACTTAAAAACGCTAAATGTGGCATACCTGGAATCAAACCCATTAACATCAGTACACCGCCCGCTACGGATAACGATCTCGCATTGCCAAACATTTGCGTAAAGACTTGATCACCCATGCCTTCATTGCTTTTGTTACGGGTAACAATGATGGCTGTAGCAGTTGAGAGTAACAAAGAAGGAATTTGCGCAACCAAGCCATCCCCTATTGTTAACAGGGCGTATACTTCAGTGGCACGGGAAAAATCTAAGTCATGCTGAGCCATACCAATGGCTAATCCGCCTAATATATTAATGATTAA
>CAJXIT010000204.1 GCA_913054055.1 uncultured Thalassolituus sp. | reverse complement strand
ATAAAAAAATCAGTCAAACGCGGGGCTTGACTGATTCTAGACTAATACTGCTTAAAATAGAATATTAGAATTCTTTAGAAGCAGTTAGGAAGAATAAAACGTCATCTTCAACAAAATCGCTATCGATATAAGTAATCGTTGCAGATACATCAACCATTTCTAAGCTTTTACCAATAGTTGCTGCCAGGTCAATTACTTCGTCACCTTCATCTGGGATGTTATAACCAGCATGCAGATCAAGTCCTAAGTCTTCTGGAAGCTCAAGTGAGTAACCACCTTCAAGATAAGTGTTTTCTTGATTTTCTGCATCTATGGAGATCATGGCAGAAGCTGCGCCTTTCGCTACACCTACGTAAATTTCTGAGCAGCAATCACCAGAGTCATCATAGTTATAAGATATATAACCTAAGTCTAATTCAAGCCCATTCACTTCCGTGGCATAACCTACATATAAGTCGTATTCAATATTGTCATCATCACCAAAATCTACGTTTGAACCCCAAACACCTGCATACGCTCCCGACTCATGAGAGTAATCAGCGCCACCTTGAACAGCAACGCCATTATCTGTTTGGCTCTGTCCACGCCATACATAATCCGATACCAGTGCAGCATTAAATGATACTTCTGCATTGGCTACCTGTGCAGTTAATGCACTGGCAGATACTAAACTCGCTACAGCAACTGCTTTTGCTAATGTTTTCATATTTACTTCCTTTGGCTAGAAATTTTTATATTTATAATTTCGAGAGGACTGCCCTCTCATTCTGCTTCATGAATTAAAACCGCTCAATACTGATGCACCGAAAAAACGCATCAAAATTTTAGGTTTATCAGTCCAAGTTTGCCAATCTTATTGCCTAAGACGCTAACCGTCTTTTATGGCTCTAAAACCGAGCATACTTGGGCTCATCACAAAATTCGTTTGTGCATTAAAGTGTCGCTTCAGACACCCCATAACGCTTGAATACTAACTTATGCTGTATTGCGGTTTTATTTCAAGCAGCCAGAAGAATAAATGCGCTATTTTGGGGATTTAGAAAATATTGTCCGATTTAGTCTAACCCCTTATGAATAGCATCTTTCTAATATGGGTCTGTGATAGAATTTATGCATCAAAGGAGCCCCTCATGAACCCATCCATTCTGAACAAAATCGCTTCTCAAATCAGCCAACTGATCCCTGAGCAAGCTAGCCAAGATCTTCAAAATAACATTCAGCAAGTGCTGGCTCGCCAGCTAAACAAACTGGACGTGGTAAGCCGCGATGATTTTGAAGCGCAACAAGCGGTATTATTGCGAACCCGGGAAAAGTTAGAGGCGCTTGAGAAACAAGTGGCCGAACTGGAAAAGCATTTGAACAAATAACCGAGCACTATATTTCATACTATTGTCTAGCAGCGAGATCACTTAAAGCGTTTTACACTAGATGCTTAAATAGACCGACCAGCAAGGATGCGCATGTCGTTAGCGGTAATTTTTTCCCGAGCCAAGGTGGGCGTTGATGCGCCATTGGTGCATGTTGAAACCCATCTCTCCAATGGTTTGCCCAGCTTTTCTATCGTTGGTCTACCGGAAACCGCTGTAAAAGAAAGCAAAGACCGAGTGCGCAGTGCCATTATTAACAGTGGTTTTGAATTTCCCGCTTCGCGCATCACCGTCAATCTTGCCCCAGCGGATTTGCCCAAAGAAGGTGGACGCTTCGATCTGGCCATTGCTCTGGGCATTTTATGCGCCAGCGGTCAGCTACCTGATCAAGACCTAGACAAATACGAATGCATAGGTGAGCTAGCACTCACTGGTGCCATTCGAAAAGTAGACGGTGTCATCCCTGCTGCACTCGCTGCCCATAGGGCTGAGCGAACATTGCTACTGCCAGAATTTAATAAAGAAGAAGCCAGCCTCAGTAAATGCCCTGCACTATGTGCCGACCATTTATTAAAATTCTGCCACCACCTCACAGATCAGCAACACCTAACACTCATAGAGCCTCTACAAGTTTCCACCGAGCAATATCACGGCCCAGACATGGCCCAAGTAAAAGGGCAGCACCATGCCAAGCGCGCCATAGAAATTGCAGCAGCCGGCAACCATAATTTGCTCTTCGCAGGCCCACCTGGCACAGGCAAAAGCATGTTAGCCCATTGCTTGCCTGGCATTCTGCCACCCTTAAACGAACACGAAGCACTAGAAGTGGCTGCTTTATACAGTGTGTCAAAGCACCCTCAGCGGCCGTACTTTTTAACACGGCCCTTTCGGCAGCCACACCACACGTCTTCTGGAGTGGCCCTAGTGGGCGGCGGTACCCACCCTAAACCCGGCGAAATATCTTTAGCCCATCACGGGGTGTTATTTTTAGATGAGATTCCTGAGTTCAGCCGTGTCGTGCTAGATGTCATGCGTGAGCCATTAGAAACTGGCCACATCAGTATCAGTCGCGCCGCACAGCAGGTGGACTACCCTGCTCGCTTTCAATTAATTGCGGCCATGAATCCATGCCCTTGTGGTTACCTTAAACAACCTAATAAACGCTGTGGTGAATGCTCTGAAGCAAAAGCACTAAAATATCAAAGCTCTATTTCTGGCCCCTTATTAGATCGCATTGATATCCAGATTGAAGTGCCAGCCCTGCCTAGAGGACTTTTGTCCAGCAGTGAGGATCAATCTGAGTCTAGCGAGCACGTTAGGCAGAGGGTCATACAAGCCCGACAAATTCAGCTATCACGACAAGGCTGCCCCAACGCCCAAATTAATCAAAAAGATATGACCCACACATGTGGGCTACCCAAAGAGCTCAGTGACATACTGGAAGACGCTCTAGATAAACTGGGGCTCAGCGCCCGAGCTTATCACCGCATCTTAAAAGTGGCCCGAACCATTGCGGATTTAGCCAATAGTGAATCCATTCAAAAACCTCACATTCTTGAAGCACTTTCCTACCGGCAAATGGAACGTAGGCTACAAGTCACCAGTTAGTAAACCTGCAGTCCAGCATTATTATTCTATACTCAAGTCATAACAAGGAAGCTTTATGACTGAGTTCAAGCGCAACCCAAAACTCTACCTGAACACGGTAAAGCAAATACTGGTGCATGACGAAAATGTCCCTAGCCTGCCCGCCCTAGTGAGCCAGTTTCAACACAACTTCGACGAAATCAGCTTTGATAAGCTTAATAACACGTTACAACAAGATCCTAATTTAACGGCTGTTGTGCTAAAAACCGCAAACAGTGCGCTGTATAAGCGCCCCATCCCAATCAGCTCATTACAAGATGGCATCGCCACACTTGGATTAAGTACAGTAAAGTCGCTATTGGTCGCCCATCAACTCAAGGGCTTGTTTAAGACCCAAGATGCCAAGCTTACACAACACTTAAAGGAAAGGTGGATGCGTACTCAAAGGTATGCCGAATGCTGCAAGAAGCTTGCAGGGTTGCTGGATATGGACACAGAATCCATTTACCTAAGCGCCTTATTAAGTGACTTAGGCAGCGGACTAATCGCTCAAGAGTTCCCCCGTTTTCAACGCAAAGAAGACCCAAGATTGTTTAATTGGGTAGCGGATCATTATGCCCACTTAATCAGCGCCCACCTGCTGAAACGCTGGCAATTTGATGAAGACATCTCTTTCTGTATTAAAAAGAAAGGCCAATGGAGCTATAAAGGCTCACTCACAATGGAAGCAGCCGACATACTTAACTTATGCTGGGTACACATACTCAATAGTGAGAGCACTCCTGAGTTACAGGACCTGCCCAGATTCTGGAACATCCCTCCACCGATCAGGCAGCTTGCTGGCCCAAGGCAGTTTTTTGTCCTCAAAGACTTTTGAAAATCACCTTTTCGTTCAAGACATAACCTCCTAATAACCCATCTAATTTGATACCATAGCAAGCTGTTATTATTGTTATCGGCCACTTGGGCTATTTTGTATCTGTAACCGTAGGCCTTAGATTGAATCACTTAAATCCCCGTCAAAAAGAATCCGTTTTACACATCGACGGCCCACTACTAGTGTTAGCCGGTGCGGGGTCAGGTAAAACCAGCGTAATCACAACCAAAATGGCTTACCTGATTGAACAATGCGGCATTCCTGCTCGCAATATCACCGCCCTGACTTTTACCAACAAAGCTGCAAAAGAAATGAAAGAGCGAGTGGGCAAGCTGGTACAAGGTAAAGCGGCCTCTGGCCTCACTGTATCCACCTTCCACAATTTGGGTTTAAACATCATTCGTAAAGAATGCAAACACCTTGGATTACGCTCCGGATTCTCCATTTTTGATGATGGTGATACCAAGTCCCTACTAAAGGACATCATGCACCGCGATCATGGCGCGGACGGCGATATGGTGGATATGGTGCAATCCGAAATCGGCAATTTGAAAAATGACTTGATCGAACCTGAGCAAGCCATTGCCATGGCCAACAGTCCACAAGAAACATTGGTCGCAACAACCTTTGCCGCATACGACCGCGCATTAAAAGCCTACAACGCGGTGGACTTTGACGACCTGATTCGCATCCCCACTCTATTGTTCATGAACAATGAAGCGGTACGCACCAAGTGGCAAAAGAATACTCGCTATTTACTGGTGGACGAATACCAAGACACCAACACCAGCCAATATGAATTAGTAAAAATTCTAGTGGGCATGCACGGTAAATTTACCGTGGTAGGGGATGATGACCAATCCATTTACGCATGGCGCGGGGCGCGCCCAGAAAACTTAAGCTTACTAAAAAAAGATTTTCCTGACTTAAAAGTGGTGATGCTGGAGCAAAATTATCGCTCCACCGGATTAATCCTTAACGCGGCCAACAAAGTGATCGAAAATAACGAACACGAATTCGTAAAAAAACTTTGGTCGGATAAAGGTTACGGGGACTCCATTCGCATTGTGCGCTGTAAAAGCGAAGACAATGAAGCGGAGCGCATTGCCACTGAAATTATAGAGCATCGATTAAAAAAGAATGGTAAGTATAGCGACTACGCTGTGCTATTCCGCGGCAATCACCAGTCCCGTTTAATGGAAATGAAAATGCAGCAGTTTCAGATTCCTTATAAATTAAGCGGCAGCCAATCCTTTTTTGCAAAAAGTGAAATCAAAGACATCATGAGTTATTTAAAACTCATTGTGAACCCAACCGATGATGCCGCGTTTTTGCGCGTGATTAATATTCCGCGCCGCCAAATCGGCCCTGCCACCTTAGAAAAAGTGACCGAGTATGCTGGCAAACGTCATATCAGTTTAATGACGGCCACCTCAGAATTAGGCTTAGAACAAATGCTCACACCTTTGGCTGCAGACAAATTAAAACGCTTTGGAACCTGGCTAAATAACACAACCAGACGCTGCTATACCGAAGACCCCGTGCAATCCATAAAAGAAATGGTACACGATTTAGATTACGAAGCTTGGTTACACGAAACCAGTAACACCCCCAACCAAGCTGAAGCCCGTATGAAAAACGTGTGGTTTTTAATTGATAACATTGAACGCATGCTAGATAAAGCCGAAGAAAACGGCGATGAAATGGATATTGAAGAAGCGGTCAGTAAATTAATTTTACGTGACATGTTAGAACAGCAACAAGAAGATGATGAACTGGATCAAGTTCAGCTAATGACACTGCATGCTTCAAAAGGTTTAGAGTTCCCTTACGTTTGGATCATGGGCTTAGAAGAAGAAATCTTGCCCCATAAAAACAGCATTGAAGCCGACACCATAGAAGAAGAGCGTCGCTTAATGTATGTGGGCATCACCCGCGCCAAACAAAATTTAACACTAACCCTTACATCAAAACGTCGCTCTTATGGAGAATCGTTTGAACCCACCCCTAGCCGCTTTTTAGAAGAATTACCAAAAGATGATGTGGTCCACATTGGCTTTGGTGACACCCCACCAGAGCAGAAAAAAGCCACAGGTGAATCGTCATTGGCTGCGCTTCGGAACTTGATGGGGAAATAACGACGCCCTGATTAAACCGCTCACTAACTCGCTATAGACAATGCTGTAATCCGAAGCGTAAAGAGTATTAATTCTTCTTTGCTTTAAATGAGCAACTGTATGGCAGCTTGATATTTTGCACATCAACAGGTTGATTTGTCGCTTTATCTTTAATGCTAACACCCCTGCACCTATCTTTCTGACGTACAACATAATGCTGTCCTTCGAGCGGAGTAAAACTAATAAAGTTTCTACAACTTCTAGTGTAAACCGTAGATCCCCCTGTATGCTTCTTCACTTCAGCCAAAATATAAATTTCTTCACCACTAAGAACCGAAACTGTTGTATCTGACCCACCCATTCCCCATAATTTCATCATATTTGCAGCCATTCCATAACCTTCTTTTTCACTGCATTCTGATACGGGATATATTGAGTAAAATTGATTCCCGTTTGATTCAGCTCCTTCTGACAACTCGAAGGTGATTTGAGT
>CAJXIT010000203.1 GCA_913054055.1 uncultured Thalassolituus sp. | reverse complement strand
GGAATAAAAATCATAAAGCCCATTTGAAACGCCGTTTTTAATTCACTTGTGACAAATGCGGGCACCACAATATGCAAAGGCGTATCCATAGGGGCTGCAATATTTTTCTCACCACTTAAACGTACAAATAGATTTAAATCTGTTTCCCTTATTTGCGCCAACATAAATTCTTTAATGGGAACAGTGGCTTTTTCTAAAGCCTCTAACGGCAAAAGATCCTCGCTAATATAGGGTTGAATGGCTTGCTCGTTAATAACATTAAACACAGGCATCATAATGAATATGGTTAGAAATAAGGTTAAACCCAAAACAATTTGGTTGGATGGTGTTTGTTGCAATCCCAGTGCCTGCCTAAGAATAGAAAAAACAACAATGATACGAATAAAAGATGTCATCATGATCAACAATGTTGGTAACACTGTTAACATGGTCATAATGGCTAGGATTTGAATGGTTACGGTATAGCGACCACTGCCATCCGGTTGAGGTTGATAGGTTACCGCTGGGATACCGAATTTTTCTTCAGCTAAACTTGAAGCACTGAATAATAAAACCGAAGCAAAAACAAATAGCATCCGTCTCATCATTCTTTTGTCTCCACTGGTTTGTTCTGATTCAACAAATCTTTGAGACGAGAAGAGAATGGTTTGTCATTTCCTAAGGTGGGATCCACTATTGGCTCATCAAATGTTGCCAGTGTATTGATATTTGAAGGTGTCATTCCAAGTAGAAGCTGCTTACCACCCACTTCTACCAATACTATTTTTTCTTTTACTCCCATCGGTAATACCGACAAGGTTTTCATGGGTATACCCGCAGATGGCGCAAACCCTTTATTGCGCTTTATAAGCCAAGCTACACCATAAATTAAACCTACAACTAACGCTAAAGCCAAGGTGACTTGAAGTAATTGGTCTGCCGAATCCGGTAATTTGGGAGGTTCTACTTGCTGAGATGGCGCGATGGTGGAGCCGGTACCTGTGGTATTATTAAACCCAAACAAAGTTAACGTTTCATGTGCCGTTGCACCTGCGCCCACCTGTTCTTTTCCACCAGTTGTGCCTTCAACCTGATCAGTTGAACTCTGGTTTGATTCAGGAACGATAACTTCTACTTTCTCAGTTTCCTGAGAGACAGACTGCATAGAAACCCAATACATGGTGTTACTCTTATTATTATTTATTCAGCGAACACATCGCCATATGAATCTGTTTATTTTCTATTTATTAAATATCAATTCGTTTATTTCAGTTTTTGTATCCGCTCTGACTGACTGATCACATCTGTTAAACGAATACCAAATTTATCATTCACCATCACTACTTCACCGTGGGCGATTAATGTTCCATTAACCAATACATCTAATGGCTCACCCGCCAATCGATCTAACTCGATTACTGAACCTTGGTTTAACTGAAGTAAATTACGAATAGGGATTTGGGTGTTGCCTACTTCCATTGAGATGGAGACAGGTATGTCTAAAATGACATCCAGTTCTGGTGTTGTTCCACCGTTTTCTCCTAACTCAACCCCTTCAAAGGATTCCATAGGAGCTGGTTGAACCTCTTCAGATTTCTGAGCATCTCCTGATTCTTCCATGGCTGCGGCCCATTCGTCCGCACCTTCTTCTGAACTTTCACCATCTCCCGATTCTTCCATGGCAGCAGCCCATTCATCAGCCAGCTCACCACCTTCACCTTCAGCAGCCGCCGCTTCATCTCCACCGGCTTCATCGACACCAGCAGCCACCTCATTAGCTAACTCATCAGCATCTGGGCCTGAGGTTTCATCTTCTGGAGTTTGATCATCATCACTCATACAGGTAATCCATCATTACTTGTTGGGCCAACTTGACGTTTTATTGGCTCTTTAATTTTTATGGCAAGGTTTTCATCTGACAACCCTAGTTGCCCACGGAAAATAGGAGTCCCATTGGCCTGCAAAATAAAATCTTCTGGCATTTCAATGGGAATGACATCTCCAGCTTTAAATTCAGCCACTTCTCGTAAAGAGATTTCTCGCTCAACTACTGTTCCGTGAATCGGAACTTTGGCACTTTGAATATCTTCTTGCAAAGAATGCACCCAACGCTCATCTACTTCATCAATGTCACTCTGTACACCTGCATCCAATACTTCGCGTATAGGTTCAATCATTGAGTACGGCATGGCTACATGTAAGTCTCCACCACCACCATCCAATTCAATATGAAATGAGCTAACCACTACGACCTCACTTGGGCTCACGATATTTGCCATGGCTGGATTCACTTCTGATCCATAATATTCGAAATCTAATTCTAAGATGGCATGCCAAGCTTCTTTCATATCTTTAAAAACTTGAGCAAGAATTAACTGAACGACCCGTAATTCTGTGGGTGTAAATTCACGGCCTTCGATTTTTGCGTGACGACCGTCACCACCAAAAAAATTATCAACTAATTTAAACACCAGTTTGGCATCTAAAATAAACAAAGCTGTGCCTCGCAGTGGCCTTGCTTTAACCATATTCAAAGAAGTAGGCACATACAAAGTATGAATATATTCACCGAACTTCATAATCTGTATTCCGCCACTGGCCACATCGGCACTTCGGCGTAAAAAGTTGAACATGCTAATACGAGTGTATCGAGCAAAGCGTTCATTGATCATTTCTAGGGTAGGCATACGCCCACGTACAATTCGATCCTGACTGGAGAGGTCGTAGGATTTTACGCCTTCTCCGTCACCCGGTTCGTCTTGATCAATGTCGCCATCATCTACTCCGTGTAAAAGAGCATCGATTTCGTCTTGGCTTAATAAATCTTGCACTCAGTATCAGCCTTTATAAAACATATTATTGTTATTGCATGACATAGTTAGTAAACAAAATTTGCTCTAAACCCGTTTCAATACCGGTTTCTTGTGTCACTAACCTACGGACTTCTTCTGTCACTAATTCTCGAACCCCTGCACGACCTTCTGCAGACCTTAAATATTCAAATTCTTGTTGGCTGAGCAAAGAAATGATAGAACTTCGGATCATTGGGCTATGCATCTCTAGTGCATCTGCTATAGCTGGATTACGTGTCATGGCTTCCATATATACTTGTAAATAACGCTGACGCGGGCCAACTTGATAATTCACAATAAATTCTGGTTTTAGTTTCACGTAAATTGCAGGCGCGTTAGCCGGTGCTTCAGGCTCAGCGGCTTCTGCTTCAGCTGTTTCAGAATTCTCAGCTGAATCATCTGCTGAATCATCACCACCCATTAAAAATAAAGCGGCCCCAACACCAATACCCACCACCAATAAAACTGCAACAATGATTATGATGAGTTTTTTCTTACTCTTAGGCTCTTCTTCAACTGCGTCCAGTTGCAGTTCTTTTTCGTTAGCCATACGTCACCTTTTTGTAGATAAATGATTTCTGCAAGCGCTATGCCACGGCATTGACATGCAAACAAGACAAGACTTGCCAACAGGCCGCAACATAGACTCTACCTAGTTTTAGTGTAGTCAAAATACAAATTTTGGCGGTGAATCACGCTAACTTGTTAATTTATGGGCAAAAAAAATCCGCCACATATATGACGGATTTTTAGGTTTTTATAGTGGTATATTTGTCACCACAGCATCATTGTTTATCGTTACGATGATGATTAGATCAATACATTATGCAAAATAATCAACCAATGAGTCTGACTGAGCTTCAGTCAATATCGAGGCTTCTTCCATATCGTCTTCATTCCAATCATCACCGCCTTGCCCTGTTAACTCTCCTTCACCACCTTCACCGGTTTGTTTTTGCTGCTGATCAGACACATTCACATCGGTTAGCTCAACCCCTTGCTGCTCTAACATTTCACGTAACCTAGGGGCTTGAGATTCTAATGCATCACGTACTACTTGATGGCCACTGGAAAATGCCACACTGACTTGATCCTGCTGTACGCGAATTTTAATTTCCAGCGATCCCAGCTCTGGCGGGTCTAATTGGATTCGAGCCGTTTGCAACTGCTCAGTTGCCATAATCCCGATGCGTTGCGCAACTTGATCTGTAAACTGCGGGTTACTTGGGGGTACATCTATCTTGGCTTGCCCTGCTAATACTTTATCTGCTCCTGAATTTTGTAAAGCAGGCGACAACATTTTTGAAGACTGGGTTAAATCTTTATTTGTTTGTGTCAGGTTGGTTTGAATGCCTTCCAAGTTATCCACTGATTCAGCCAAGCTTATATCCTGGGTCAAAGAAGCCGTTGATGCTGTGTTGACAGGCGTTATCGTATCTTGAGGGGTCAAAGTTAACGGCTTCTCATGAATATTCACATTAACATCCGTTATTAAACCTTCTGTTAATTTAATCCCCTCACTGCCTTTGGTAGCTGTTTTAGCATCCATGACAGAGGATTGCATAACCTGAGCTAGCATAGGTTGGGTCGCTTTATTTAATTCTTGAGACATAACGCCCATCTCAACCTGAGCCACAGGTTGCTCAGTTACAACCTTTGTCTGTAAGGCTTGTGTTGTAAGCACGCCCGCCTGAGCAGCATGAATCTGAGGTTGCGCTTGCCTTTGAGAAATAATTTGATCCATGGCTGGATTACTAGCTATGTTCTGAGAATCAACACTGACAGTTTGCATAGCTGCGACATTCCATGGCGATGAAGTGGACTCGAGTAAAGCCGGGATTTCAACTGGAGCAGGTTCTAACCCTTGAACCTGTATCTCCTCTACTTCGATTTCTTCAACGGTTAGCTCATAACCATCCAAGCCGGACTCATTATGCGCTTCTATAGATATGTGCTCCTGTAATTCAGAATAAGCGGAAACAGTTTGCCCATAGGATGGGTCGGAAGATGCCGCTTGCTGCTGTAAGGTATCCCAAAACGATTGGTTAGACTCACCTTCTCCAGCCCCTTGCGAAACGGTGTCTGTTTGGTTGAGGGGTGAATGTAATTTACCGCCACCCGTGTTCGAAGCCAGTGATGATGCGGGGTTAGGGTTGTTAGTTGATGCATCTAAGGTGCCTCCAGATTGTGAAGGAGGCATTGGGGTCAAGAATGGAAGTGCTGACATATATGGCCCATCTATGATTTACAATGTTGGTTTAAAAAGATTTAAACGGATAATTGCAATGGATAGGCCAATCAAGTTGAGGGATTAAAAATTAATATTCAGAGGGCATTAAGTGCGGTTTTAACCGCTTCAAACTCTGCATTTGCCTGAATCAAAAGCTGCGTTACTGAAGAAAGATCATTAGAACGACCGGCATCTTCTATTTGCTTAAAAATAGCCGATAAGTCTTCGGCGCATATATTTAGACTAGAGCCTTTTAAGCTATGACCAAGAGAGCCTAAAACATCAGCATCTTGATCAAAATTCGCTTTGGATAATAGCTTCAACTTATCCTGACTGTCTTGAATGTATGTGGAAATCAAATCATCGAATGCATCTTCCATGATTTCCTTTAGCTCTTGTACCTGAGCCATATTAAGTCTGGCCACGCCTTACTCCCCTTCTTCAGCATCCCATAGCAAGATTACTTCAACTGTATTGCCATTGCCAGAGTATTTAAGACTTTCACAGATAGTTCTTATTAGCGGGATACCACGACCACTGTAACCTTTGTTTTTAAAATCTGAGTCTTTTTTATTCTTATAATCAAAACCATCACCAGAATCAATGACGGTTACCACTAATTTTCCACCGGCTTCTGTGGGAGAGTGATCAAAAATAAAGCAAACACTGCCATCTCCGATATTTTCCATTCGCTCTGAACGCTGCTGATAATACTGAGTAAAGCCCTCTGTGGAAGATTTTAAATCAGAACTTAGACCTAAAACGCCATGTTCAAATGCATTTGAAAACAATTCAGCCATTAAGGTATAAAGCTGTCCACTTAGACGGCGAAGCGATGGTACATCATTTAAGATATTTAGCATGACGGGCAATGGGTTAAACGATTTCAGCGTATCCCCACGTAAGGTATACGACATTTTCCAATCTGTGGGTCCATGGATGGCACCACTGGCCAAATCAATATTAGCTTCACCAATTTCAGATTCATCCACCATTGTAATTTCTAGCATGGTGGTATCATCATCCTTGCCGCTTTCACCGGTAAAATGATTAACAGATTCAACGATTTCATCAAATAGATGCGTCCGATCTTGGTTTTTTGCAAATATTTGCTTTAAACGCTCCTCTCCAAACAAGTCGCCATTATCATTACGAGACTCAATAATGCCATCAGACCACATAAACAATTTATCCCCATCTTCAAAAGAAAGTGTTTGGGTGGCAGCATCAAATGCCTGTGTGGACAGTACACCTAAAGGTAAGTGTGTCGATTGAATGTGTTCAACTTCATTTTCGTTCTTTCTGAACAAATAATAATCTGGTAAACCACCCATCCAAACTTCTATTTCCTTTTTACGGAAACTCAAATTAGCCATACAAGCACAACAAAAATAACCAACCGGTAAAATGGTTTTTAGCTTATTGTTAATCTCCC
>CAJXIT010000202.1 GCA_913054055.1 uncultured Thalassolituus sp. | reverse complement strand
GATCATTTGAAACTAAAATTTTGATTAATAAAAATTGATCCGATTAAGATTTTCCTGTCGTAACAGAGTTCGTAATCAAGACAGTGTGTAAGCGCTGAAACATATTTTTAAAATTACGCTATAAACTCAAGGAAAATCACATGAACAAGAAATTACTTTCGTTAGCATTGGTCGGATCAATCGCATTGGTCGGTTGTGGCAGTGATGACGACGATACGGGGCCGCAGTTGGATATTGTTGAAACGGCTCAAGCGGATGATCGCTTCGAAACATTAGTGGCTGCGGTTGTTGCCGCTGACTTGGTTGATACACTTCAAGCTGAGGGCCCTTATACTGTATTTGCGCCAACAGACGATGCGTTCAGTGCCTACTTAACCGAAAATGATTTAACCGCTCAAGAACTGTTAGCTGCAGACAGCCTTGGGGATATTTTAACCTATCACGTTTATGCTGGCGAAGTGCTTTCAAGTGCGGCGATCTCTATTGCTGGCTCCAGCGATAATGTGATTACCATGGTTAACGGCGACTCTGCTGCGTTATCTTTATCTGGTGAAAATTTGAATGTGAACCTATCACAAGTGGTGGTACCGGATGTAGAAACCAGCAATGGTGTCATTCATGCCATTAATAAGGTGTTGGTCCCGCCTACTGACAGCACCTTATCCGATACAGATTCAACCATTGCCGAGCTGGTAACGGCCCTTGCAGGAGCAGGCGAGCCGGAATTTACCACACTGTTAGCCGCGCTGAGCCAAGAAAGTTTAGATACAGCATTGGATGGCGCAGGCCCGTTTACGGTATTCGCCCCAACCGATGCCGCATTTGCTGCATTGATTGAAGCCACCGATGGGGTTGATGATGCTTCCGACCTTCTGGCTTTGGATGGTCTAGATGACATTTTAAAGCAGCACGTGGTAAGCGGTACCGCTATTGATTCAGTGACAGCTTATGCTGCAAATGGCGCTAACCTTACCACCCTAAACACCAATGACAGTGCGCAGCTAACGGTATCCATTGAAGCGGGCGAGCTTAATATTGAAGGCAGCACCGTTGTTATTACCGATGTGAAGACATCAAATGGTGTGATTCATGTGATTGATCAGGTGATCTTTACGACGGATTAATAAGCCGCTTTAACATAGCATCACCTTTCAACCCTATTGGCCATTGGTTAATAGGGTTGCTTGTATTTTAAGCTGTAGTAAACCATTGTTTTGCTTGAGGTTGACTGATTTGAGTATTGGGGTAATATAGCGCCATCATTAAATATCATGGCCTGAGACACGATTTTAGGCTGGCTTAAGCCTCTATATTCAGGGGCTTTAGCGAAAAGAAAGAAGAAATAAAGGATTCGCCATGAGTGCATCAACTGAGCAAAACATCCGTCATGACTGGACCCGTGAAGAGGTTCAAGGATTATTTGATAAGCCTTTTAACGACTTACTGTTCGATGCGCAAACCGTTCACCGCGCTAACTTCAACCCTAATGAAGTACAAGTCAGCACACTGCTTTCTATTAAAACCGGTTCTTGCCCAGAAGACTGTAAATATTGCCCGCAGTCTGCTCATTACAATACTGGCTTAGAAAAGCAGCGTTTGATGGAAGTAGAAGCGGTACTTAAAAAAGCCGCTGAAGCCAAAGCAAAAGGCTCTAGCCGTTTTTGTATGGGTGCAGCATGGAAAAACCCGAACAAGCGTGACATGCCTTACGTATTAGATATGGTGAAGGGTGTTCGTGAAATGGGGTTAGAAACCTGCATGACACTAGGTATGTTAGATGAAGATCAAGCTCAGCAACTGGCGGATGCCGGTTTGGATTATTATAACCATAACCTTGATACCAGCCCTGAATTCTACGACAAGATTATCACTACCCGTACTTACGGCGATCGCCTAGACACGCTACAAAATGTTCGCGACAGCGGCATGAAAATTTGTTCTGGCGGCATCATTGGTATGGGCGAAACTGAAAACGACCGTATCGGTTTATTAACTCAGTTAGCTAACTTGCCAGTGCAACCTGAAAGTGTGCCTCTAAATATGCTTGTGAAAGTAAAAGGTACACCAATGGAGAACGTAGAAGACTTAGATCATATTGATTTTGTTCGCTGTATTGCGGTTGCTCGAATCCTAATGCCAAAATCTCATGTACGTTTATCAGCAGGCCGTGAAGCCATGTCAGATGAAATGCAAGCCATGTGTTTCTTAGCGGGTGCGAATTCAATATTCTACGGTGAATGTCTACTGACCACACCGAACCCTGAAGCCCATGCAGACATGCAGCTGTTTGCTCGCTTAGGTATTAAACCTGAGCAAGCCATTGTGGAGCGCGACGATCAGGATCAAGAAGACGTGTTGTCAAAGCAGCTTCAAAAGAACGATCAAAAACAGCCTTTCTACGACGCCAGCGTCTAGTATCACGCGGCTCAGATGGCAGCAGGTGTGAACCGCCTGCTGCTTTCTGTGCAGCAGATAGCCTATCAATATGTCATTTGATTTAACCGCCGATTTAAACCAGCGCCGTGAGCAAAACTTGCTGCGCAAGCCTCGTATTGTGGAAACGCCGCAAGGCCCTCACATGCAAGTGGATGGCGAGCATTATCTGACATTTTGCAGCAATGACTATTTGGGCTTGGCGAATCATCCAAAATTGATTGAATCCCTGCAGACTGCCGCCAAACAATTTGGTGTGGGCAGCGGCGCTGCGCATCTTGTGAATGGCCATACTCAGTTGCACCATGAATTGGAAACTGCCTTAGCAGCATTTACGGGTCGAGACAAAGCGCTGTTATTCAGCACAGGTTATATGGCTAACCTAGGTGTGATTGATGCATTACTGTCAAAACAAGATGCGGTCTTTCAAGATAAATGGAATCACGCATCATTATTAGATGGTGGTTTATTAAGCGGTGCACGCTTCAGCGTTATCCCCATAAAGACTTAAAAAATTTAGCAAACAAATTAGATCGTTCAGAAGCCAGAAGAAAACTCATTGTCACAGACGGAGTGTTCAGCATGGATGGTGACGTGGCAGATTTATCGGCGTTGTCACAACTGGCAAAACAAAAAGATGCTTGGCTCATGGTGGATGACGCTCATGGGATGGCGGCATTAGGTCATACCGGAGCGGGCATTTGTGAAGCTCAGGCGGTGACTCAACATGACGTTCAAATTTTAATGGGCACGCTAGGCAAAGGCTTCGGCACGGCAGGGGCTTTTGTGGCTGGCAGCACCGAGTTAATCGATTATCTGACTAACTTTGCGCGCCCCTATATTTACACAACGGCCATGCCTGCTTCCATTGCTGCAGCCACCTTAGCCAGTCTGAACATCATTAAAACTGAGCCCCAGCGTCGTACGCACTTGAATGATTTGATTGCACACTTTAGAAAAGAGGCTGCGCTATTAGGTTTTAACTTGATGACCTCTCATACTGCCATACAGCCCTTGCTGGTGGGTGATGCAGAGCAAGCCTTAGCCATCAGTAATGAATTAAAACAGCAAGGCATCATGGTGACGGCCATTCGTCCTCCAACCGTGCCACAAGGCACCTCAAGATTACGCATTACATTATCAGCAGCTCATAGTGTGGATCATGTTGATCGATTGTTGTCTGCATTAAATGGACTCGCTGATATTTATCCATCCATAAAAAAATTAGACAATACTCACGGAGTTTCCTCATGACACTTGCTTTACATTCATGGGGTGACCAAACCAACCCAAACAATTTGCCAGTTATTTTTTGTATTCACGGTTGGGCTTCTAACGCACAGGTGTTTAAACCTTTAGCCGAATTATTTTCAGAGCATTTTCATTTTGTAGCCGTTGATTTACCCGGGTTTGGAGACAGTGTTTGTGAGGATGCTGAGCAAGCTTACGACATTAACCACTTAGTATCGGCACTGCTTGATGTTGCGCCAAAAGGTGCGGCTTGGTTGGGGTGGTCACTAGGTGGCATGTTAGCGGTTCAGGCCGCTGCGCGAGCACCAGATCAAATTAAAAAAGTCATGACCATATGCAGTAACGCAAGATTTTTAGCCGACAAACAATGGAAGCAGGGTGTGCCTTCACCTTTGTATAATGGATTTATGGAATCCATTGATGATGTGAAAACCACACTGCGTCGCTTTGCTGCACTGACTGTTGTGGGTGAGCAAAAAGATATGCTGGTGCATTTAAAATGGTTGCAACAGCATACCCAGTCTCAATCTACACAAAGTGCGGTATTAAAGGCCTCGCTCAATTTATTGGCCTTAATGGATAATCGCAAGTTGATGGCAATCTTCCCTCAACCTTGTTTGCATATTTTAGCAACGGATGACGCCATTGTGCCTAACAAGCTCAGTCAGGAATTGAACGCATTGAATCCTATGCACCTTGTGAGTTTTGTGCCCAATGGCAGCCATGCATGTTTGGTGACTCAACCGCAATCAGTTGCCAATGGTATTTTAACCTTTATGCAGGGCAGTAAATAAGGTGTCGCTCAACATTGAAAAACAGGCGGTTGCACAAAGCTTTGGTGATGCGGCCAATGACTATGATGAATATGCCTTGATTCAACATAAAATTGCTCAGGGTCTTATTTCAATATCGCCTAAGACTATTAACCACAGCAAAGCCATTTTGGACTTGGGTTGTGGTACGGGCTACTGCTTGCCATTACTGTCTGAAAAATATCAAACACAAAATGTTACCGGTGCCGACTTATCCCAAGGCATGCTGGATTATGCGCAGTCCCATTACCCCTTATTTAAATATGAAATGGCAGACGCTGAAAATTTACCGTTTAAAGATAATCAGTATGATTTGATATTTTCAAATTTTGCCGTGCAATGGTGTGATCGTTTTAGCCAGGTACTAGCTGAAATATATCGATGCTTAGCGCCGGGTGGGCAATTAGTATTAAGTACCCTTGCGGATGGAACCTTACAAGAGTTAAAGCAAGCATGGGCGCAAGCGGATGACTATCAGCATGTTAACGATTTTGAACCAGCAAGCGCATTAATGAATGTAGTAGATGCAAGTGAGTTTGACGTGGCCCTCATGAATACAAAAACAGAAGTACATTATTATTCAACCGTGAGAGCACTTACCGATTCATTGAAGCGAATCGGTGCACATAACATTACATCGGGGCGAGCAAAAGCATTAACCAGCCCTGGCACCATTAAAAAATTCACAAAAGCACTGGAATCGTTTCGTACTGAGCAAGGCCTACCTGCCAGTTATGAAGTATTTACCTGTGTCTTAAGCAAACCCAAAATTATTTCGTAAAGGTTAAAGCATGAAACAAAAATATTTTATCGCGGGAACCGATACTGACGCTGGCAAAACCTTAATTGCAGCGGGTTTATTAAATAAATCCAAGTCCGAGGGGTTAAGTACCGTTGGTTTGAAACCCATTGCAGCCGGGTGCGAAGAGACACCAGAAGGACTGCGAAATGATGATGCTTTAATGCTAATGGCGCAAAGCACAGAAGAGTTGCCCTATGAACAGGTTAACCCAATTGCGTTTGCCCCACCCATTGCACCACATATAGCAGGTCAGCAGCTTAGGCGCCCACTAAGTGCAGGTCGGATTGTTGGTTTACTGCGCGGGGTATTAATGATTAACCGAGCGCAATTTACCTTGGTAGAAGGGGCAGGGGGTTATCGTGTGCCGTTAAACCCCAAAGAAACCTTGGCTGATGTCACTAAAGAATTAAACCTGCCCGTGATACTGGTGGTGGGCATGAAGCTCGGTTGTTTAAATCATGCTTTGTTAACCGTTGAAGCCATTCAGCGTGACGGTTTGAAACTGGCTGGTTGGATTGCCAATCGTGTAGATGAGGATATGGCGGTTTATAAAGAGAACATTGAAACCTTGCACGCCATGATTCAGGCTCCTTGCTTAGGTGAAGTCCCGTTTTTATCAGAACCCACCCCTGAAACGGTGGCTAGTCACATTAAACTGCCAAGTGTTGATGCCTAAGACGTGACTCTTTTTACATCACACGCTTGAAGAGCGAGCTGATCAATCATCAACATCGCTCTCCTTATGAATGAAAAGCTAGGTCATCAAACAATGATAACCTAGCTTGATTTTGTGACTTCTGATCCTATATAAATCATTTCTAATTTAAAAACATTGAGGTCATCATGCACCTAGTATGCAGTGAATGCTTAGCCGTAAATTCTGTACCGGAACAACGCCTAAGTGAATCCCCAAAGTGTGGAAAATGTAAGCACCCTTTACTAGAAGGAGTTGTGCACGAATTAAATGGACAACAATTTCAAAAATTCATCTCTCGCTCAGAGTTGCCAATCGTAGTGGATTTTTGGGCCCCTTGGTGTGGCCCATGTAAAATGATGGCACCAGTATTCAGCCAGGTGGCAAAAGACAATCAAGGCAAAGCCATTTTTGTAAAAGTGAATACTGAAGATCAGCAACAATTAGCAGCACAATTTGCCATTCGCAGTATTCCAACGCTTAAGGTATTTAAGAGTGGTAAGGTGGTTGCAGTCATGGCG
>CAJXIT010000201.1 GCA_913054055.1 uncultured Thalassolituus sp. | reverse complement strand
TTGAGCGGTTAGTATAAAAATAATTAACAAGATTTATTGGTTTAAAGATTTAAGGAGTTATCTGTGAGTGAATCCATGACGTTATGGTCGCTGATCGCAAATGCCAGTTTGGTGGTGAAAGGCGTAATGCTGGTGCTAATGGCCGCAGTGTTTGCATCTTGGGTTGTGATTGTTCAACGCCACCGTGTACTGACGGCTGCAAAAGCCAGTTATATGGATTTTGAAGATCGTTTTTGGTCTGGTATGGATTTAAGCCAACTTTATCGTGAGATTAATCAAGAACCACCTGCTTTTGGCGTTGAAAATATTTTTGCAGCAGGTTTTCGTGAATTCAGTCGTTTACGCCAGCAAAGTAATGCCGACCCAGAGGCCATTATGGAAGGCACTCAGCGTGCCATGCGAGTAGCCACAAGTCGCGAATCCGAACTGCTTGAAAATCACTTACCGTTTTTAGCCACAGTGGGTTCTACCAGCCCATACATCGGTTTATTTGGTACAGTTTGGGGAATTATGAACAGCTTTAGAGGTTTGGCCAATGCTCACCAAGCCACGTTGGCCACGGTTGCTCCAGGCATTGCAGAGGCGTTAATTGCAACGGCAATTGGTTTGTTTGCGGCCATTCCGGCGGTTATTTTCTATAACCGTTTTACCACTAAGGTTGATCAAGTGACCAACAGTTATGAAACCTTTAGTGAAGAATTTGTGAGTGTTTTACACCGCCAGGTCTATAAAAAAGCAAAAACAGCAGAGACTCAAACGGTGACAGATACCAATGGCTAAAGAGAAACGTCGCCCCATAGCTGAAATGAACGTAGTGCCTTATATCGACGTCATGTTGGTATTGATGGTGATATTCATGGTCACAGCGCCTGTGTTAACTCAGGGGGTAAAAGTGGATTTACCGCAAGTGGCCAGTGAACCACTTAAAACGCCTAAAAAAGAAGAGCCTCTAATCGTTTCTATTACCAAAGCGGGTCATTATGTTATTGAGCGTGGGCGCAGTGAAGACGCCGCTGCCAATTTGGAATATGTGCAGAGATTTGTGGGCAAAATATTAAAACTTCAGCCGCAGACCGATGTATTGGTAAGAGGGGATAAAGATGTGCCATATGGCAAGGTGATAGACCTTATGACTGCTTTGCAAGCTGCCGGTGCGGTCAGTGTTGGTTTAGTCACTGAATCGCCGAAGGCCACAGGTAAATAGCATGCAGTTATTGCCTGTTACAGATCCTAGAAGCTTTTCTCTACCCATCGCCGTGGCATCGGTGATGGTTATTTGTATCTTGGTGCTCATGTCTTCTAATTGGATGCATAACGATGCGCCGATTGTAAAAGTGCCAAAGCATATTTCAGCTAAGATAGTGCACATCGATAAGCCTAAACCTAAGACCGTTAAAAAACAGATTAAAAAGAAAAAACCAAAACCCGTGGTGAAGGCCAAAAAGCCCAAGCCAAAAGTCATAGATAAAAGCAAAAAAACAGTTTCCAAACTCAAGTTAAAAGAAAAGCCAAAAGCGATTAAAAAAGCACCGTTGCCTTTACCTGGAGCCGACTTAAGTCAAGCCTTGCAAGAAGAGGAGGAATTGATGAGTTTGAATGAGCTGTTGAATGAAGAGGTTCAAGCTAGGCAAGCTGAGAAAGATCAGAAGGCCATTGCCAGTCACGCCGGTCAAATTAAAGCTTTGATTCAAAGTGTGTGGCGCTTTCCCCCAAGTGCGCATCATGATCAAGTTGTACTATTACGGATATATATGGTGCCCACAGGTGAGGTTACTGAGGTTCAGGTGGTTGAATCCAGTGGTAATATAGCCCTTGATCGCAGTGCAGAGCAGGCGGTTTGGAAAGTGGCTAGATTCCCAGTACCAAAAGATGCGGCTCTATTCGAAGCGCAATTTAGAAAATTCTTAATCAAACTTAAACCGGAAAACGCAAGATTATGATGAAACGGTATTTATCCATTTTGCTGATGATGTTCTGTTTTTCTGCGCAAGCAGAGTTAACCATAGAGATCACACAGGGCATCGCATCATCCATTCCTATTTCAGTGGTGCCGTTTGAGTTTGACGGCACTTTAACGGATGACGTGGATGATATTGTACGTAATGATCTAGAGCGAAGTGGGCATTTTTCGTTATTGGAACCAGATGACATGCTGAGTCAGCCTCAGCATGAAGAAGATATATACTTCACTGATTGGCGCCTGCTAAAGCAAGACTTTGTGGTAATTGGCACCATTAAGCAGCTTGAAAATAAACAGTATCAAATCCGCTACCAGCTATTTGATGTGTTTAATGAACAAGAGCTATTGACTCAAACCCTTAAGGGTAATGCAACCCAGCTAAGGGATATTGCCCATCGTATCAGTGATGCGATTTACGAACAGTTAACCGGTATACGCGGGGCATTTTCAAGTAAGATCGCATATGTGACCACTAACTCCCAGAGAACCAAATTTAATTTGTCCATCTCTGATAGTGATGGGGCAAGAGAAAAAGTGGTGCTAAGCAGTAAGTATTCAATTTTCTCACCTGCTTGGTCACCAGATGGCAAACGCTTGGCCTACGTTATGTTAGAAGATTCTGGCAGTAAGGTATATGTGCAAGATATTGCCACAGGGAAAAAACAATTGGTGAGTGCACATAAAGGCATAAACAGTGCTCCATCATTTTCACCAGATGGAAACAAACTGGCTTTGGTGCTGTCGAAAGATGGTAATCCTGAGATTTATACAGTTGATTTAAAAACTAGGCACTGGACCCGTGTCACCAATCACTATGCCATTGATACGGAGCCGAACTGGATGCCGGATGGCAAACATATCATTTTCACAAGTGGGCGGACCGGTAATCCACAAATTTATCGTGTGAACATTACCAGTGGTTATATTGAGAGGCTGACATTTGAAGGGTCATATAATGCACGAGCACGCCTAGCTCAAGACGGTAGATTCTTGGTTTTGGTGCACCAAGAAAGAAAAGGTGCACCATTTCACATCGCTTCTTTAGATTTAGTTAGGGGACTTTTACAGACCTTGACCTCTGACACAGAACTGGATGAGTCTCCTAGTGTTTCTCCTAATGGAGTTATGGTAATGTATGCAGCAAAATATAATAAGCGCAGCATACTGGCCGCGGTTTCAGTTGCTGGAGATGTGAAGTTCTTAGTGCCATCTAAAAATGGTGATGTGAGAGAACCCGCATGGGGCCCATATTTAAACTGATTATAAAAATTTTGATTTGACGATAAAAACTAAGGTAATAAAAATGGAACTGAACAAATTATTTGCGGCATCACTATTGTCATTAGCAATGGTAGGTTGTGCAAGCAGCGGTGGCACAACTGATGAAGCAGCAACAACTGATGCGGCTGTTGAAGAAAGCCAAACTCAAGGTGTTCCAGGTTCTCGTGATCTTGATGTGGTAACTGAAGAGCAAGCAGCTATGGCGGCCAATTCTTTGCTAGAGCAAACTACGGTTTATTTTGGCTATGACCGTTCAGAGATTCGCCCAGAATTTAAAGATGTACTTAACGCACATGCTGAATATCTAGTGGCAAACCCACAAGCTCGTGCGGTATTAGAAGGCCACTGTGATGAACGCGGTACAGTTGAATATAACCTTGCATTAGGCGAGCGTCGTGCTAATACTGTTAAGCGTTACCTAATTGTTCAAGGTGCGAACCCTAGCCAAATTGAAAGCGTAAGCTTTGGTGAAGAGCGTCCAGCAATGATTGGTTCTGATGAATCAGTATGGTCTAAAAACCGTCGCACAGAGATCAAATACCAGTAATGAAAAACGCTGTATTTAACCTTTTACCATTAGCCCTTTCTGGGTTGATGGTAGCAAGCTCGGCTCAAGCGGATACATGGTCCTCTATTGGAGGGCAGTCATCCGCTAAGCCTACCCACTCAGCTTCTCCCGTGAAGTCATCGGCCATGTCTGGTGCGGCAGCACAACTGTTATTACAAGATATTGAAGTACTCAAGCAAGAAGTTCAGCGCTTACAAGGCGTAGTGGAGCAACAAGGTTATGAGCTAAATAAGCTTAAAACCGAACAAAAAGAACGCTATTTAGATTTAGATAGGCGTTTATCTCAAGCAGTAAAATCAGCACCTTCAGAACAAGCAAGTAACTCTAAGGTTATGGCGAAACAAAGCTATACCAAAGCGTTTGAGCTTATGAAAAAACAAAAGCTTGCAGAGGCTGCTGACGCATTCAATGAATTTTTGCAGTCATATCCAAAAAGTGCACTTGTTGTGAATGGGTATTACTGGCTGGGGCAAATTTATTATAACCAGGGGAAGCTTGATGATGCCCGTAAAGCATTCACTATTGTGGTTAATCAATTTCCTAATCATCAAAAAACAGCTGACTCTATGTATAAGTTAGGTGTTGTATTGCACCGATTGGGTGATAATGCCCAAGGTAAGCAGTACTTAAAGTTAGTGGTGAAACAGTTTTCTGATTCGGCCACAGCCCGCTTTGCCAAAAAGTATCTAAAAGAAAACTATTCTAATTAATCCCTTTCTCCCTATATTTGCATAAAATTGAAAAATATTTGTAAAAATAAGCACTTAGGGGTTGTTTTATATCTGAGAAATAGTAATATTTGCGCCCGCTTTGGGGGTCGTTAGCTCAGTTGGTAGAGCAGTTGACTTTTAATCAATTGGTCGCTGGTTCGAATCCAGCACGACCCACCAAATTTTAAAAGGCAGAGTATTTACTCTGCCTTTTTTCGTTCTAGCTGATTCGAATTTTAAAGATTTGAATGAATGATGCTAAAATCGAACCTTAAATTGTTTAGTAAATAGTTTGCAGTGTCATGACAGTCATCGAAGCCAATGAAGCCGTTAATACTTTAGTTCGAAATCACCTAGATTATGGTGTGCTGAACCAATTGAGCGATGACGAGCAGAAAAGCTACGTGGCGCGTATTAAGCGACTATTAAAAGAAAAAAACGCAGTTCTAGTTGCTCACTATTATACAGACCCAGTTCTGCAAGCGCTTGCAGATGAAACGGGCGGCTGTGTTTCTGATTCCCTTGAGATGGCTCGCTTTGGTCGTGATCACCCTGCAGATACGCTTGTAGTAGCAGGTGTTAAGTTCATGGGTGAGACGTCTAAAATCCTAAGTCCAGAAAAAACCATTTTAATGCCCACTTTAGAAGCGACATGTTCGTTGGACATCGGCTGTCCAATTGACGAGTTCAGTGCTTTCTGTGATCAGCATCCTGATCGTAAAGTGGTTGTATACGCAAATACATCTGTTGAAGTAAAAGCCCGTGCTGATTGGGTTGTGACATCCAGTATTGCTTTGGAGATTGTTCAGAACTTAATGGATCAAGGTGAGAAAATCATCTGGGGTCCTGATCAACACTTGGGTAACTACATTCAGCGCATGACAGGTGCGGATATGCTGATGTGGCAGGGTTCATGTATTGTGCATGAAGAATTCAAAGCCAAAGGCTTAGAAGACCTTAAAAAAGTTTATCCAGAAGCTGCTGTGCTGGTTCACCCTGAGTCTCCTGAAGCTGTGGTGAAAATCGCGGATGTGGTGGGTAGTACATCGCAAATCATTAAGGCGGCTCAAACTATGGATAATGATACGTTTATCGTTGCCACAGATAAGGCGATTTTTTATAAAATGCAGCAAGCAGCACCTGGTAAGACATTTCTAGAAGCACCTACTGGTGGTTCAGGTGCTAGTTGTAAAAGCTGCGCACATTGCCCTTGGATGGCCATGAATGGTCTGGATAACCTAGCTGAATGCCTAGAGTTGGGGTTGAATGAAATTAAGGTTGAGGAATCGGTTGCTGAAAAGGCCATGATTTCACTAAATCGCATGTTAGATTTTGCTAAAGAGCATGGTGTTCAATCCCAAGGTCGTCGCTTTTAATCGTTTTAATTATTCAAATTAAAACGACATATCATCACTACTTTTATCCATCTCTCGGGCCCGCTGTTCAATGCGGGATGATGTAAGATAATTACCTTTTGCTAAATCTAAAGCTCGCTTAAGCTGCTTAAGTGCTTTGCTTTTTTGTCCAGTTAAAAATAAAAACTCTGCGTGAGCCTGGTACATACCGATTTTATTCTTTGACTTGCCTTCGTAGTCACTGAGTTTTAACCAAATGCTTGGGTCTGCAGGTCTGATGCGGCTGTGCTTTTTAAGTTCATCAGCGGCCACTCTAAACTGTTTATCTCTTGCAAGTAGTTTGACATAACTAAGGGTAAGCGAGTGGTTTTCAGGGTTCAATTCGATTCGGTCTTTAAATTTTTTGAGGGCGAGACTGCGTTTGCCTGATTCAAATAGAATGTTGTTTTTTAGTATTAAGAACGAGATCTTATTTCTGTGCTGGGCTAATAAGGCATTAACTTGCGCTAATGCTGGCTTGTATTTTTTTTGCTCTAATAGGATTAACGCAAGCCCGTAATGGGCAATTTTTTTTTGTAGCTTGTTTTTATGGTGTTTGAGTAAATCTTGGTAGAAGGCCAGGTTGTGGCTTTCTTTTTGGTAATGAATTT
>CAJXIT010000200.1 GCA_913054055.1 uncultured Thalassolituus sp. | reverse complement strand
CCCACGCCATTTCAAGATCAATGCGAATGATTTGCTTAACCTCACGCTCCCAGTCATAGATACCTATGATGGTTTCGATCTCTAAGCCTTCTACAAATACTTTATCCATAATTTTGTTCAGCCTTAACCCAAGCCTACATCTCATCAAACAATCAGTTTATGTGTTACTAAACGCTGGGCAAAAATAAGCACCCGCGTTAACGCTTATATGGCAGGCAAATCGCTCATTGGCCACCTAGGATGAATGGTTATTTCATCCCCATCTTTTTGTCCGGCTTTCATTCGCTGACAGCCTGCATAAGCAATCATGGCACCATTATCGGTACAAAACTCAGGTCTAGGGTAATACACCTGACCTTTTTGCTTGGCCATCAACTCTTCTAGTTTTTGTCTTAAATATTTGTTGGCACTGACACCACCAGCTATCACTAAACGCTTGCGATCGGTTTGTTCTAGGGCGCGACGGCATTTGATCACCATGGTATCCACAGCCGCTTGCTCAAACGCCAACGCAATATCCGCTTTATCTTGTTCAGTTAAGCCGGTTTCTTCTTGGCATTTAGCAATGGTATTGCGCGCAAAGGTTTTTAAACCACTGAATGAAAAATCCAATCCAGGACGGTCGGTCATGGGCCGAGGAAACTTAAAACGCCCTGCCGTACCATTGGCGGCCAATTTAGCAATGTGCGGCCCACCTGGATAAGGCAAATCCATCATCTTAGCGGTTTTATCAAAGGCTTCGCCGGCGGCATCGTCAATGCTTTCACCCAGTAATTCGTATTGACCAATGCCTTTCACGTCTACCAACTGGGTATGACCACCACTTACCAACAAAGCCACAAACGGGAATTCAGGGGCAGGGTCTTCTAACAAAGGGGCTAATAAATGTCCTTCCATGTGATGAACGGCCAAAGTGGGCAACCCCCAACTCCAAGCCAAACTGCGCGCCAAACACGCACCCACCAATAATGCCCCCGCCAAACCCGGACCAGAAGTATAGGCAATGCCATCTAAATCTTCGGACGTACAACTGCCTTCGGCCAACACCTGCTTTATTAATGGAATGGCTTTTCGAATATGGTCACGACTGGCTAATTCAGGCACCACACCGCCATAATTGGCGTGCATATCCACCTGACTGTACAAAGCATGGGACAATAAACCCTGCTCTGAATCATAAATGGCGATGCCGGTTTCATCGCAACTGCTCTCTATGGCTAAAACTCGCATGCCAACCTCAATAATTTTTGCGATGGCTATTCTACTGAGAGCCAACCAATAACACCATAGCCCAGTAACCATAAGGGCTGCACTGCCATTATAATGCCCATGAACTATACTGATTCTAGTTTTGCATTTAGCCCTTAAAGCGAGTAGAATCCCCCGCCTCAATAGGGCCTGTGTGGTTAACCCCGCATCAGTGCGAGCAAAAGATTCCAAATAGATGGGCTTTGCCGTCTATTTAAGTCAACGGATACAAAGGTAATTTTTAATGCCACAAGTTAAAGTAAAAGAAAACGAGCCATTTGACGTAGCACTACGTCGTTTCAAACGTTCTTGCGAAAAAGCAGGCGTTCTTTCTGAAGTACGTCGTCGCGAACAGTTCGAAAAGCCAACAGCTGAGCGTAAGCGTAAAAAAGCAGCTGCTGTTAAGCGTCACGCTAAAAAAGTTTCACGCGAACAGCGTAAAATGACTCGTCTTTACTAATCACTGATTTTAGAGACACTGTCTAGAGATACATGATGACTGATCAAAGCTTATTAACAGTACTTAAAGATGCGGTGAAAACCTCAATGCGCGCGAAGGATAAACCTCGTACGCAAGCTTTACGTTCTATTCAAGCTGAGATCAAACGTGTAGAAGTTGACGAACGCATCGAACTGGATGACGCTCGTATTCTTGCCATTATGGACAAGATGGTTAAACAACGTCGTGACTCTATTAAGCAGTATGAAGATGCAGGCCGCACTGAGCTTGCAGAAGTAGAGCACTTCGAAGTTGGCGTTATTCAGGACTTCCTTCCGGAAGCCCTATCCGAGGAAGAGTTATCAGCCATTGTGGTTCAAGCAGTGGCCGATAGCGGTGCCTCTGGCATGCAAGATATGGGTAAAGTAATGGGACTTGTGAAACCACAAGTTGCAGGACGTGCCGATATGGGTGCCATCAGCAAATTGGTTAAAGACAAGCTCGCTTAATGAGCTTTTCTTTGGCAATCTAAAGGTCTATGGCAGGCCGAATCCCCCAAACATTTATTGATGATCTTTTATCACGCGTAAACATTGTTGACGTGGTAGACAGTCGTATCCGCTTAAAAAAAGCCGGAAAAAACCACAGCGCGTGCTGCCCTTTTCATAACGAAAAAACTCCCTCTTTTACCGTGGCCTCTGATAAGCAGTTTTATTATTGCTTTGGTTGCGGCGCAAAAGGCAATGCGGTGGGCTTTGTTATGGAATACGACAACATCGATTTTCCAGAAGCGGTTACCCTATTAGCGGATTCCGTGGGCATGGAAGTACCCAAAGAAGAAGTCTCGCCGTATCAGCAAAAACAGCAGCAAGAACGTGTCAGCCTTTATGAATTAATGGGCAGTGCCAATGAGTACTACCAGCAACAATTGCGCTATCACGAAGGCAAACAAGTGGCGGTGGATTATTTAAAAAACCGCGGATTATCAGGCACGGCGGCCAAATTTTTCAACATTGGCTACGCCCCACCTGGCTGGGACAACTTAAAAAACACCCTAGAATTAAACGCCCAAAACCAAGTGGACGAGCAAAAACACAAAGGTTTGGTGGATACCGGTATGCTAGTTGTAAAAGACAACGGCAGCTCGTACGACCGTTTTCGAAACCGCATCGTCTTTCCAATTCGCGATGTACGTGGGCGCACCATAGGCTTTGGCGCGCGTACCTTAGGGGACGACAAACCCAAATACCTCAACAGCCCAGAAACCCCCATATTTAACAAAGGCCACGAACTATACGGCCTGTACGAATGCCGACAGATTCGTCAGCCTTTGAAGCGTTTTTTAGTGGTTGAAGGCTATATGGACGTGGTGGCACTGCATGAGTTTGGCCTGCACTACGCCGTGGCCACATTAGGCACAGCCACCAGCCCCACCCATTTACAAAAGTTATTTAAAATCGCCCCCGAAGTGATCTTTTGCTTTGATGGTGACGAAGCAGGACGCAAAGCCGCCAAGCGCGGCTTAGAACAAGCCCTGCCGATTTTAGAAGATGGCCAGCAAATTCGCTTTTTATTTTTACCCGATGGTGAAGACCCAGACACCATGATCCGCAAAGAAGGCAAAGACGGTTTTGAGCAGCGCATCAGCAATGCTCAAGGCATTGGCGAGTACTTGATCAAGCAATTGAAAGAAGACATTGAAGACCCTGACAGCATTGAAGGGCGCGCACGCTTGGCCAAACTGGCAGGCCCCATGATTCAGCAAATTCCCGGCATTGCACTGAAAAGCTTGTTCTGGCAAAACCTATCTGAAATCACGCAAATTGATGTGCCCGATTTAAAAGCCATGGCCGAAGCTCAGCCAAAAATCAGCTACGAAGCCAAAAGCAGCGCAACCCCATCAAAGCCTAATTACAGCGCCAAAGCGGCACAAGATGTCATTCAAACCAGCACACAGCCGCCAGCGGATATGCACCATGACGATTATTCACATTATGAAAATGATGCGGCCTATCACCATGACGACTACGAAGAATACGCAGGCCATGACCATCACGTAGAAGAAACCAAGGAGCCAGCCATCATCAAGCAGGCCACCTCTATCTTGCTACATGCACCTCAGGTCATCTCCAGTTTTGGCGACTTAAGCTTCTTACAAGAATTTAATGGCCACTACTCTAGCCTGTTAAAAAACCTCGTGATCAAACTGCAAGCGTCTCCACAGCATTCACTGCTTGATGCCCTAAGCATTTTGGCCACAGATGATGACTATCAAACCTATCGCCAGCTCACCGAGCACCACAACAAAAAAGAAGGGCACCTCGAACAAGAGCAAACGGCGAACGATTGCCTTAACAACCTTAGAATTCGTGCCGCCAAGCTCATTAATAAGCGCATTATCAAGCAATCTGTTGCGCAAGGCGGATTTAAAAACCTAGCAAATCAAGACCAGCAAATATTTAACTGGGCAAAAGACATTCTTGAGCTAGATTTATTGAACACCAAGCTCATTAAATGCGGCGGCAAGATGGCATCCTTAAGCGAAGCGGATCAACAACGGTATCGCCAGCTAACAGGGCAATAGTCACTTAGTCCACCAAAGTGGTGACACAAGCAAAACACCGCCGATCTCAATGATTTGCGACAAATAACTTGGTTAAACACGCAAATTCACTTGAAAGCACGATTTTTAACCCCATTATCAACCACTTATACAAGTATACGCTGGATAAGCAGTGATCAGGGCGCTATAATTTCGCGTTTGATTCGCGCATCAGTACAGGACAACAAGGGTATATATGGCCGCTACAAAACAGTCCCGTCTAAAGGAGCTCATTGCCAAAGGTAAAGAGCAAGGCTACCTGACATACGCTCAGGTAAATGACCATCTCCCAGATGACATTGCTACCCCAGAACAGGTAGAAGACATAATCCGCATGATTAACGACATCGGCATCAAAGTAGCCGAAGTCGCACCTGATGCTGATGAACTAAACATGGGTGAAATCACCACAGACGAAGCCGCCATTGAAGAAGCGGCTGCTGCACTGGCTGCGGTAGAAAGTGATGTGGGTCGTACCACTGACCCTGTTCGTATGTATATGCGTGAAATGGGCACAGTTGAACTACTGACCCGTGAAGGCGAAATCGTGATTGCCAAACGAATCGAAGAAGGTATTCGTGAAGTAATGGCCGCCCTTTCTTATTACCCAGGCGCTGTGCGCACAGTACTGGATGCCGTAGAAGAATCTATGGCCGATGAAGAAATTAACCGTTTAGGTGATGTATTCAACGGCTTCATAGACGCAAGCGACGATGACCCAGTACCTGCAACGCCTATATCTGCCGCCGACGCAGCAGAGAAAAAAGAAAAAGACGATTCTGATGACGATGACGATACACCTTCTGGCCCAGACCCAGTTGAAGTAAAACGTCGCATGGCTGAAATTGATGTTCAGCTAGGTAAAACCGAAAAAGCCATCGAAAAACACGGTCGCGGCAGCAAGCAAGCAGACAAAGAAAACGCCCTTCTTGCAGAAATTTTTGCGCCAATTAAGTTATCACCAAAATACTTTGATGACTTAGTGGGCAGTGCTCGTGACAACCTAGATTTCATTCGCGTACAAGAACGTCAAATCATGATGATCTGTACTCGTAAATGTAAAGTGGATCGTAAAACCTTCATCAAGTCTTTCCAAGGCAGCGAAGGCAAAGTGGAATGGTTAGCATCTTTGATTGAAAACGCCGGCGATTCTGCCAAAGCGCTGACCAATCATAAGTACGACCTAGACCGCGCACAAAAGAAAATTCGCCAAGTATCTGAACGTGTTGGCTTAGAAATTACAGACATTAAAGAAATCAACCGCCGAGTCAGCATTGGTGAAGCCCGTGCTCGCCGCGCTAAGAAAGAAATGGTTGAAGCGAACTTACGTCTAGTAATCTCCATTGCGAAAAAATACACCAACCGTGGCCTACAGTTCTTGGATTTAATCCAAGAAGGTAACATCGGCCTAATGAAGGCAGTTGATAAGTTTGAATACCGTCGTGGTTATAAGTTCTCTACTTATGCAACCTGGTGGATTCGTCAGGCCATCACCCGTTCGATTGCTGACCAAGCGCGTACCATTCGTATTCCGGTTCACATGATCGAAACCATCAACAAGCTGAACCGTGTCAGCCGTCAAATGCTTCAAGAAATGGGCCGCGAAGCCTCTCCTGAAGAATTGGCTGAACGTATGGATATGCCTGAAGACAAAATCCGTAAAGTACTGAAAATCGCTAAAGAGCCTATCTCAATGGAAACGCCAATCGGTGATGACGAAGATAGCCACTTAGGTGACTTCATTGAAGACGTGAACGGCGACAGCCCAATCGACAGTGCAACCGAGACTGGCTTAACAGACGCCACTCGCGGCGTATTGAACGGCCTAACCGCTCGTGAATCAAAAGTACTGCGTATGCGTTTCGGTATCGATATGAACACCGACCACACGTTAGAAGAAGTAGGTAAACAGTTTGACGTTACTCGTGAGCGTATCCGTCAGATTGAAGCCAAAGCATTACGTAAATTACGTCACCCATCGCGCAGTGACCACTTACGTTCTTTCTTAGACGAATAAAAGTCCAAGAAATCATAAACTTAGCCAACGTTTTTATTAAAAAAGTGATGGTTAAGGACTATGAAAAAAGAGCTGAGGACTTTATAATCCCAGCTCTTTTTTTATGTTTACATTATTAGGCGCTCAGCCTGTGAAAACATAAACAAGACGGCCCCTTAGCTCAGTTGGTTAGAGCACCCGACTCATAATCGGTAGGTCCGGTGTTCGAGTCACCGAGGGGCCACCATCTTTACAACTTCCCTTTTCTAAAA
>CAJXIT010000199.1 GCA_913054055.1 uncultured Thalassolituus sp. | reverse complement strand
CAGGCCTTTGCTGATATGACTCACTATTCGCAAAACGTAAAAATTAGAATTAACATCATGCTGATTGCACTGATTGGGGGCATGAGTTTTTTTGGCTATGTTCTGTTTAATGTATCGGTTGCCAATGATAATGAACACCGCATTACCGAGCTGGAAGAAGTTAAACTGCCTGTTTTACAAACCTTACTAACATTAAAACAAGATGTTGAAGATGTGCACACGGCCTTTTCAACGGCATTGGTATTTGAAAATTATTTCCTGTTAGATGAAACCTTAGAATCCGCCAATGCATTTCTGACGCATATTAATGAGCTAAACAAAATTGATCGCTCTACCCTGCCTTTTACCGATCAATTTACTCAAGCATTTGACGATTACTATTTAGCCTCTAAATCGGTTGCCAATTTACTGATCAAACATCCGGAAAAATCCCGGGAATATGAAGATGATCTTCTGAAAATCAACCAGCAACGTAATTTATTAATCGCTGATATTGATCAAATCATTGAACTGCGCAAACAAGATTATGTGACATCCCTAGCCTACACCAACCAAGAAATTGTCTCGGCCAACCGCTTAGGTGCCATCATGGGCGGCTTATTGATTGTTGGCTTGGTGATTTTTGCATGGTTAATTTCAGTGCGAGTGATTCGAGCTGTGAATCAAACTGACCGATTGAAAAAAGTATTTTTAGATACCATGAGCCACGAAATGCGCACCCCTATAAACGGCATAGCTGGCTCGCTTTCTTTATTAAAAACCACGTCTCTAACCCAAGAACAATCAGAACTAGTGGATGCCTGCAAGCTGTCTGAACATGCCATCACATCTTCTATCGATGATATTTTAGAATTCAGTGGCATGGTCTCTGGCAATATCAATATCGCTCAGCATCCGTTTTCAATTAAAACATTAGTTGATAATACAAATAAGCTATTTGCTGACGAATGCATGCGTAAACACATTACTTTAAGCACGTCTTACCATGAGCAATCCGCCGCTGAAAACGTTTATCTTGGGGATGAGCAACGACTAGGCCATGCATTACGCCACATCATTGGCAACGCCGTTAAATTCTCTGATCACGGCCCCATTGCTATACACATTTCAACCAGCGATCACCGTCAATCAACAACCCATCAAACGATTACAATTTGTGTAACGGATGAAGGCCCTGGCATTCCAAGCAACAAACTGGAAGATGTATTTAAACCATTCCATCAAATCGACGGTTCATTCAGCCGCCAGCACCAAGGCATCGGCATTGGGATTCCAATGTGTGCCAGCATCGCAAAGGCCATGAATGGCAGTTTAGAGATTAAAAATAGATCAACCAAAGGTACAAAAGTAACCTTTCAGTTTGTGGCCGAACAAACCAATCAATCCATTTATCAGCCACCTGCCCATAAAAAGCCGGTCACTAACAATCAAGACATTAACGTATTGATTGTAGAAGATAACGAAGTGAATCAATTGGTTTTAAAATCGTTTGTGGAAAAAATGGGGTTTAAATCAAAGTCAGCCATCAACGGTCAAGTGGCTTTAGATCTTTTGGTCCAACATGACTTTTCAATTGTGCTAATGGATTGCCAAATGCCCGTCATGGATGGGTTTGATGCCACCAAAGAAATTCGCCGAAGAGAAAGGGGAAATTCGCATATTCCCATTATTGCGGTAACCGCCAATGCAATGGAAGGGGATAGAGAACGCTGCCTAGCAGCGGGCATGGACGATTATTTAAAAAAACCTGTTTCTATGGAACACTTAAGAAACAGCATGAATCAATTGTTATTTAACGAAGCGTAAGCCATTCACCATGCAACACTATGGCATGGTGAATACCACCTTCACATCCGCACCGCTCACTTCATTTATATTCACATACGATATGGCATTTTGATTGTTCGCCACACGTTCAATCACTTCATTCGAGCTTTCTAATGGCAGTGGCAAGCGGCCCTTACCACTGAATAAATAATACGCTCGATATTTTTTCAATTTATTGATGTTCATTTGAATGACGTTTTCATAAAAATGTGAAAACACGGGGCTTTCTTCATTTTGGTCGATGGAATACACCTTGGTTTCTGTTTTTGGAAACATAAGTGAACGACCTAAGAAAAGTCTCTGAACCTGTTTATGAGTCAAAGACTGAACGGGATTTTTTGGATGAACAATCACCGCCACTTCTGCCATTGTCATTGACGACATAAGCGAACCAGCCAGCGCGAAAACTAAAATGCGATTTAGTGTCTTCATATTAAAACACCACATCAATCACAAAGCTGGTTAATACGGCTGTTGTACCAACCTCACTTGGACTATCCGGATAAAAATTTCCGTAACTGTCACTTAGGAAATTAAAGTATTCCACCTCAAACTTAAAGTCAGCTTTTGGGTGAAAGTCATAGCGCACACCCAAAGTAATGGTTTCTTGATCCACATTAAATAAATCAAATACCGCGATGGTTTGTGCTCTTAGCGTATCTAAATCGGTATTAACCCCTTGGGCAATCACTTGCTCGGATGCCAGCACTTTATTTTTTACGTCATCACTGAAGCGATTATGATATTCCCCAATCATAATATACGGCGACACATTCCCCCACTGATAAGCGGCAGAGATATAATAACCGTCGGCATCGTTAGCAAAATTACGGTCTTCACTTCGGTAATGCATTAATTCTGACGCTAGGGTCCAATCATTAATGGCCCACTCCATGCCCAAAGACACATAATTTGTGATTTGCTCTTCAGCGTTGAACGAAGCAGGTATCAATAACAAAGCCGCTTCTGCTTCTGGATTACCAGCATAGATTGATGCCAATTGCTGGTATCCAGCAACTAAACCAATCTCTTCAAAACCTGGATAATCAATATTTAAATTTAACTGATGCCCACTGATGCGCGCCGTAAAATCAGACCAGCTTGCAGTGAAATTACCCCCAAACGACCAAGGGGCTTCGCCCATGGTGCCTTCGTACGTGCCTTCTGTAATACCGGCAAATACCTGATAATTTAAATCCACATCACCTACTGATGTGGCATGGCTCAAATCGATACCGTCTAAGTGTTTAAACGGAGACATGAATAATGGATACGCGTTTTGAGAAGGTCGCACCCATTGATAGGTGTAACCCACTTCTAAGGTAGTAGAGTAAAGATATTGAGGGGTACGAAAGCGACCAATGCGTGCTTGAGTGCTGGAATCAATCTGATAGCCCAATACAAACCATTCTACTTTTGGGGTGTAGGGATCGTCTTCGGTAAAGTCGTAACCATTGGCAACCACTTGCGTGATAAACGACCATCGATCTGATAACTCGACCTGCGCTTGCAACCCCAGCACACTGTCTGAATTCATGCTCCATTCATCGGTGAAGTCGATGTAACGCACGTTTTCTTGATCTAATTTACCTGCGCCAATGGACGCAAACCCAGAGAACTCCCATTCTCCAAACGCAAACGATGACAAACTGAATACGAGCAGAAAAAAGCTCAGTATTGTTTTAAAAAACATCCAATGTCCCCATAAAAATCTTAACAAACAGTATTCTAATATTTTCCATACTTGTATTGAACAGTATCAGCAGTGCAATCCTAGCAGTGCCCTTGCCACGTATGAAAATCACGAAATGGAATATAGCAGAAATTACAAAGAATTTAATGGGATTTAGCCCACCTATTAAAAAGATGGGCTGAATCAAACATGCTAAACAATGGGTACAGTATCTTTTAACTCGATCATCATTTGATGACAACTTTCACCCAGCATTTCAAACGGCGTGAATTCCTTAGTACCAGAATATTTCATATTAATGGATTCTGTTAACCTTGACTCGGGCATGTAACCCATGGCCCATTCATCAAACTCACGGGAAACAATTTCTTGATAATCAAGAATCACAATTTCAGTATGGCGTTTGTCATTAAGAATATGCTGATACACACGATTCACCTCACTGCGAGAGCCCTCTAAGCACTGAAGAAAGAACTTTCGATGAAAGCACAACATGCCTGTAATGGCCGCACCCTTATTATTCTCACGGGCAGAGTGCAATATTTGCTCTAAATCACCGTCATCTAATGGTCGCACCACTCGGCTTGCATACACCAACCTGACTAAATACATATCCTCTCCAATGACCCTTAAACATACCCTAGTCATTTGAGTGTAGATTAATTTTTAGGTTTCACATTTTACGCCAATGTGAAGGCGAGCCATCTTAAGAATAATCCGGGTTATGCACGTCCTAATTCATAACAAAGCTGCACATAGTCGTTGGGAAATACCGTGACGTTTGGATTGGCCAATTTAATTTCCTGCTTTAAGCCTGCAAACAGTGGAATACCCTGCCCTAACAAAACCGGTACCTGAGTAATGGTCATATGAGAAATCAGCCCCAACGCCAAAAATGACTGTATGGTTTTGCCACCATCTATATAAGCGTGCTTTAAGCCAAGGGATTCGCAATGGGCCATTAAAGACGGAATATCCCCTGATACCAGCTCTGCACGGGCCTTCATGTTATGGGGCAACTGCTGCAAACTTTGGCTAAGTACAAAGATTTTAGTTTCCCCATAGGGCCACTGGTCGTCGGTTAAATCCATAGCAGCGATCATTTCCATGGTATTGCGCCCCATGACCAAACAATCTACCGAATCCATAAAGGCATGAAACCCCATGTCGGCATCTGCCCCCATATCCACGTCTTGTTTGCCGCTATTTTGAAGCCAATCCACATTGCCATCTTTGCGAGCAATGAAGCCATCGGCGCTGGTGGCAATGAATACCGAACATCTCATTGATACTTCCTTTTTTCCATCAGCAAACATATGGGTATCAATTACCCATCACCACCACTTCGGCCACCTCTAAGGTGCCATTAATATCTAAAAACGGGCAGTCTTTCACCAGCTCAAGCGCCTCTTCAATGGATTCCGCCTGCAACACCGTTTGGCCACTCATGCCCACAGAGCTGCCTTGGGTGGTTTGTTTACTGCTCACACAGTGAATGTTTTTAAACGGCACCATGGGTTGAACCGCAGCATCCCCTAACGCGCCAATCCAAGCTTGATAGGCTTCAAAGTGCTTTTTACCTTCTTCTGGGCTAGACGGATGATCGCCCCCTAAATAGCTCACGATAAATTGCTTCATAATTATCCCTGCCTGTTTTATTTGTTAAGTGAAGTGGCTATATCCTAGACCCTATTGATCAAAAAAGCAGTGATCTTAACCATCTACCCCCCAAGCTATATAGACGCTGGTTGCACCGGACTGCACTATAGTAAAATATATGCCAAATGATTGAGCAGCCAAGCTGCCACAACACACATTCGAGTATCGCTTTATGACCGACGTAACCAACATAGATTGGGCTGCAAAAGCCAAAACCGCTCAGTATCCTAACCAAGCGTTTATTAACGGCAAAAATGTGGATTCACAAAGCGGCAAAACCGAAGCCACCATTAATCCAGCCAATGGCGAAATCATTGCCCACGTGGCCGATTGCACCCCTAAAGATGCCGACATGGCCATCCAAATTGCCCGCGACACGTTTGAAAGCGGCGTATGGTCAGAAATGGCACCGGGTGATCGCAAACGTGTGCTATTAAAGTGGGCTCAACTGATTGAAGACAACCTAGAAGAACTGGCTCTGTTTGAATGCGTAGACGCAGGCAAACCCATTGCAGACACCTACGGCATAGATGTGCCCAGCGCCATCAACACCATTCGCTGGACCGCCGAAGCCACAGACAAAGTATATGAAGAGCTGGCCCCCACAGGCCACGACACCATTGCCATGGTCACTCGTTTACCACTGGGCGTAATCGCCGCCATTGTGCCTTGGAACTTTCCGCTTTCCACCACCGCATGGAAACTGGCACCGGCTTTGGCCACAGGTAATTCTGTGATCCTAAAGCCCGATCCTAAAACCCCATTAACCGCATTACGCATTGCCCAGTTAGCCACAGAAGCCGGTTTACCTGACGGCGTATTAAACGTATTACCCGGTGATGGCATTAACCTTGGCAAACACATTTCATTACACCCAGATGTAGACGGCCAAACCTTTACCGGTTCAACCAATGTGGGCAAGTTACTGCAACAGTATTCAGGTCAATCCAACCTTAAGCGCACCTTTTTAGAATTGGGCGGCAAAAGTGCCAACATCGTATTTGCCGATGCCGATTTAGAAAGCGCCGCAGAAATGGCCGCCGTGGCCGGTTTTTATAACAGTGGCCAAACCTGTACCGCGGGTACACGTTTATTGGTACAAGAATCCATTTACGATACGTTTTTAGAAAAAGTCATCGAGCACGCCAAAGCATGGCAAGAAGGCAACACCTTTGATGGCAACAATCTAATGGGCGCCATCATTAATCAAAGCCAACTGGATAACATTCAGCGCTACGTGAACATAGGCAAAGCAGAAGGCGCGCGCTTGGTATTAGGCGGTGACGTATCTCAATCTGAAAGCGGTGGCTTTTTTCACCAAGCCAGCATCTTTGCCGACGTAGACAACAGCATGCAAATTGCTCAAGAGGAAATCTTTG
>CAJXIT010000198.1 GCA_913054055.1 uncultured Thalassolituus sp. | reverse complement strand
ACAGCAGGAATATCAGAGGAACAAGCCACCGCAATATTTGATGGATTACTAGCAGTTGGATTAATGGTATCGTTTACAATAATTGTTTGTATTACTAGAATCGAAGAGAGGGTTATAAGATCTTTTGTAACTCTTATTAGATAAAGCGGAGCTATTAGCATTATAATTAGAAAGAAAGAAATGACTCTTCTTGGTGGGATATCTTGATCTAACATTGTTACAAGAGCGATCAAAAATAAAAAGCCAAAGACACCAACGGTCAAAGAATACAAGCAAATAACTCGAGCTCTAAATGAATCACCACCTGTATTAAACGCATCTGGAATTAACTTATCAATTACTCTTATCAAATATCTAAAGTCAAATAAATAATGCAATCTAGGTTCCATGCCGCCTTCCATATTCACTACTCAAATCAGTGTAGGACAGAAATATAAACCTTAACGTCTGTATGGGATAATAAATCTACATATAACGATTACCACTAAAATAGATTATATATATGAATTTTGAGTATATCTGTTATTGAATCATTCAAAATTCCATCTCATCAATCACTTGTCATTTCTCCAACTATTTACTTTGAACTAAGAATTTTAGAAGTGAAGACCATTTATTTGATATTCAAATTCTCACTTAAAAAATCAAATACTAATCTTACCTTTCGACTGGTATGCAACTCTCTGTGGCACACTAACCACATGTCTAATTCAATGGGTTTGAAACTTTCAACAAAGGCTGGGACTAATTCAGGAAAACGTGCCGCAATATGATCGGGTAAAAAGGCTAACGCCCCACCCTGTAACATCATTTGCAATTGCACCAATTGGTTTTTACAAATCACGGTAAATTGATCATCCCTTGCCGGGAAACCCATTTCCATTAAATAGTGTTTCATTTGATCGCTGTGATCAAAGCCAATTAATTGCAAGTTACTGACGTCTTGTGGTTTTTTATTGGCAAAGTGTTTCACATAATCTTGATGGCCATACAAATACGCGTGTTCACTGCCAATTTTTTTGGTGATTAGATCGGGCTGTGTGGGGCGTTGATAGCGCAGCGCCACATCCGCTTCGCGACGCTTTAAATCACTTATATCATTGGAGACTTGTACTTCTAAACGAATATTAGGGGCGTATTCTTTAAACTTAGAAATCAGTGGTGCAAAGCGAAAGTACGCATCTAGCTCGGTTAAGGATATACACACATCACCTGAGACTTCATTGCTTTGCCCTTGAGCCACCAGAGAAAATTCGTTGGCCGCGTCAGCCATTTTTTTTACATATTCATACAATCGCAAACCACTTTGTGTAAGCGTAAGCCCTTTGCCTACCCGCTCAAACAAGGTGACCTTTAGCTGGCTTTCTAATGCGGTTATTTGTCGCCCTAGCGTAGGCTGACTTATTGCCATGGCCCGACCAGCCGCCGATAGCGACCCTTCATCCGCCACCACCAAAAATGCACGGGCGTGGTTCCAATCAAATTGTATGTGTTTCCAATCCATCTATATCACCTGTTTCCCCTAGCCTAACTAGCTAACTACGTAACGAACTAACTAGCACTTAGCCAACTGCCATTTTCATCAAAAAGTGCCTATTCACGGACCTGGACATACAAATATGAATAGATAGAATGCACTTTTAATCAGTTTTCATTTGTTTATGAATAAATATACTCATCCTATCCAAATTACACAAATACTGAATTAGGAGCTTAAGATGAAGGTTATGATTTTAGGGGCCACAGGGGCCACCGGCCGTTTAGTGGTTAATGCATTACTGCAGCAAGGCCATACCGTAATCGCGCAGGTGAGAAATACCGAAACACTCAATGCCCTATACCCAGGTCATGGAGATCGATTAATCCAACTGAAAGGCACTGTGCTATCCCTAGGGGATGGCGAATTAAGTAAAGTGATCCATTCAGTGGATGGCATCATATGTTGCTTGGGTCATAACCTCACAATGAAAGGCATGTACGGCGCGCCACACATGCTGGTCACTGATAGCCTGCAACGAATCATTACTCTGACTGATCACAATCGATCGCAACCGTTAAAGCTTGTGCTGATGAACTCAAGTGGAGTGGTCAACCACAGTCAAAATGAAACCGTGCCTTTTACTCAAAGAATGGTGCTTAATTTATTACGTGTGCTGGTGCCACCTCATTTAGATAATGAACGGGCCGCCCTTTATTTAATGCAAACCTGTACAGACTTGCCCCATATAGAATGGGTCACGGTTCGCCCTGATAGCTTAATTGACAGTAATGCAGTGTCTGACTACGAATGCCATCCCTCTCCTATTCGCAGTGCCATTTTTAATGCGGGAAAAGTCAGCCGCATTAACGTGGCTAACTTTATGGGGCAATTGATGTGCGAGCCGGTGTTATGGGATCATTGGAAGGGGAAAACCCCTGTGATGTATAACCAATCAAGTGTGACGTGATACTCATACAATTCTATGGCTGCTCCGTGCAGTTGCCATGGCGATATGAAATCACTTGTTTATCGGCACACGCTGTACAGGCATTGGCATAGGACTTCTCTTCGATATCTGGGCAAGGTGCCTTTTTACAGCGAATTAAATTATCCCGAATGGCACACACAGGTTTGAATTCACGGGTACAAATGGCCGACCTAGGCTCTGTGCAAGTAATTTGATCACCAGATACTGATAACAAGTATGCCCCTTGCTGGTCACTTGGATTTAGCACCTGATCTTTACAACCGGACAATGTGAAACATAACAGTGATAACACTGCGATTAAGTACAACCTCATAGTGTTTCCTTATCGCTAACATTCTGATTTTTACGGTATTCACCAGGTGAACATTGCATCCATCGACGAAATGCCCGATTAAAACTGGCGGTATCTGTGTAGCCTAGATGAATGGCAAGTTCATCAAGTTTCATGTCGCTGGCCGTTAATAGTTGTAAGGCTAACTGACGGCGCTCTTCTTCAATTAATGTGCGAAAGCTGGTGTCTTCCAGTTCCAGTTTACGACGCAAACTTCTGGCGGACATGGCTAAAGCATTGGCAACCGCGTCCAGTGTGGCCACAAAACCTAGTGGCCCTAATATTAATTCCCGGACTTTACCTGAAACCCCTGTTGTGTGGCGGCGCTGTAATTGTAAACGGCATTGTTCGTCCAATAAGCGAACTAGATGAGAATCATAGGTAGGCAATGCTTTATCCGCATCTTCGGCGCTGAATAATATGGCATTTCGAGAGCTATTAAAAATGGGCTTAACACCGCAAGCCTGCTCCATAAAATGGGCATATTCAGGGGTAGGAATTTGAAATTCAGCAACCTTAATATTAACCCCTGCCAAACTTAATTCTTTTAATAAATTGACGCCAGTTGCAGCATCTCGCTCTAAAAAAAACTGACGCACGTGTTTTGGGATGGCGCTGGCATCTAAACGCATACCAAAATCGATTTTTTCATCGATCGTGCTGAGTTCACAATAGGCCGTACTTAAAGGTAAATACCGGACCGCTAAATTGGCGGCTTCTCTTAAGGTGCGGCTAGTACGTAAAGCAAACCCCCATACCCCAAAGGTGGCCACACTGTATTGCAGGCCTAATTGAAAACCCAGGCCTGACACTTGCGGCAAAGCCGCGATCATGTTCTCAACTAAGCGCATTTCTTGGGCACGAGTGATTAAACCGTCGCTGTCTTTTAGCACCTGTTGAGTGATACCGGTCTCTTGTAAACAGGTTGCTTCATCAACACCTAAATTGGCGGCAAAATTCAACATCACCTGGCAAATGGTAACTGGATGTAAAATGGAATCAAAGTTTGTCATAGCTAAAATACTATCCCATAGTCGGGCTAAATCACAGCCGAAAGTACTAGGGTTCATTATTGGCCATTTATGGCTGTCGTATGGCCTTTGCGGCCCTGTTTACAAATGCAAAAGAGTCATAAATTGATAGCAGATTTAGATTCAGGACTCACACATGTCACAAGACCTTGCTGCCCAAAATAAACAAGCCATTACTGCTGCCAAGCAATACATGGGGATTCCTTCTTGGCCAACGTTTGCTCTAGTTATATTGGTCATTGCCGGATTTATTACAAACTTAGTTTTATTCGCTCATGGGGTCTTACCCACATGGCTAGCCACTGTATTAATGGCCGCTTTAACCTACATGTCATATACCCCTTTACATGAAGCCGCACATGGCAATATTCATGGCGATCACGCAAATTTAAAATGGTTAAACGACCTTTGCGGCTATGCGGTTGCGCCTTTAATATCCATACCTTATGCATCACATAGGTATGAGCATTTAACCCACCATAGATACACTAATCGCCCAGATTTAGACCCGGATTATATCATTAGCGGTATTGCTAAAAGCCCTTTGCACGCTTTAGTCACTACCCTAAAGTTTTGGTGGACTCAGAATACGTTTTTTGCCAAACATAACTGGGGAAAAGCCAGTAATAAAGAACGCTTTATTTTTTGTTGTGAGTTGGCCCTCGCATTATTATGGCGTGCTGCATTCATAGCACTGATTGATCAACCCGGAACGGTTACGGTTATCGTTGCAGGTTATTTATTGGGCGGTTTTTTTACTGCCTACTGGTTTGCTTACCGCCCTCACTTGCCTTACAAAGAAACGAATCGGTATCGCCATACAAATAGTTTAATTATGCCTAATTGGATGAAGCCGTTTGAGTGGTTTTGGCTAGGGCAGAATCTACACTCCATTCACCACTTATTTCCTAGAGTCCCATTTTATCGATACCAAGCACTGCATACAGAAATAGAACCTATTTTGCGCGCCCACGGCACGCCTATCGTGGGTATTTTTAGTGGTAAAGAGATTCCAGCCAGTCACACCTCTCATTTTCAGCAGAATTCGAACAATGCCAGTTAATTGGATAAAGGCAGGGTTTTCAGTCCTGCCTTTCATTTATCAGCTACTTCATTCAGCCTTGGTTCAGTTTAGCTGGCTAAGATAATTAGCTTACGGTCCGTTTAAAGTACACACTGTGCACCCTGTAACTTTCACAATACTATTATATGTTGTTTACCTTCCCTGCTTGGCTGTGGCCGAGAATGCTCAAGAAAGCGCCATTTATATTGCTCAAGCACAAACGCGAGATCTGCTTCCCATAAATATTAATAGTCAGTCTGTTCGTAAAGCCGTTAAGCAAGCTCTGAGTCAGTACAAAGGTACTGTTCTTAGTGTCGAAGAAAAAAACGGTCGTTATGTCATCAAAATTTTATCTGAAGGGGGTACCATAAAAATGATATCCGTAGCTAATGACAACAAAGCTAAGCCTGTACATAATCAACCCCCTGTCACTCATTCCTTAGAAAATGGAACGTCTAAATGAGATTAATCATTATTGAAGATGATCAAGCTCTAAGAGCCTTATTAGAAACACAATTAACGTCAGCCGGTTTTGATGTTGATGTCAGTCCTGACGGTGAAGATGGCTTATACCGTGCTTCTGAGTTCAGTTATGACCTAGCCATTATTGACTTGGGGTTACCTAAGCTTTCTGGCATGGATGTCATTCAGAAATTAAGAGCCTTAGACAACACTTTACCTATATTGATTTTAACCGCCCGAACTAGCTGGCAAGATAAGGTTAATGGGTTAAACGCAGGGGCCGACGATTACATGGTGAAACCATTTCAGGTGGAGGAACTGGTGGCCCGAGTACATGCCATGCTAAGACGAGCCGCAGGCTACGCTCAAAGCAAAGTTCAACAAGGCCCTATTTGTTTAAATTTACAAACCAAAGAACTGACGGTGAATGAAAAACAGGTACAGCTAACCGCATTTGAATTTAAACTAGCGGAATACTTTATAACCAACCCTAAAAAAATCATTTCAAAAATGCAGCTGATGGATTATTTATATAATGATTATGAAGACAGGGACAGTAATGTGATTGAAGTACTGATTGCCCGACTTCGTCAAAAGCTAGACCCCGACAGTAATATCAAACCCATCGAAACACTAAGAGGCAGAGGCTATCGTTTTGCGGTGGAAAACTGCTAATGAAGCCCATTTCATTACGCCGCCGATTTTTTCTTAATTCTGCTATTTTAGTCATTTTTATTATGGTGTTGAGAGCAATATTAATTGATGCTGACTTTCAATCTGAACAAGTAAAATCCGAACAAGAAAAACTTAAACTGCATACATTTAATATATTAGCCATTACCAATCAGGCCAACCGTTTAAATAATATCCCTCATGCCCTGTCAAACCCCAATTTTAATACCCCTAACTCAGGGTTGTGGGCAGTGGTTTTAGACCATAACAATCAGGTTATTTGGCAGTCACTTTCTATTGACCCCCTACCCCAGCAGTTTCCTTCCGCTCCAGAGTTAGGAGAATGGCAGCACCAGAGACTAACCATTAATGAACAAGATTACTTCACCACCAGCTATGCGGTTAAGTGGGAGCAAGCTAATGATGAGCAATCCCAAATATTTCATTTTCTGGTTGCAAAGAATACGCAAGATTTTGAATCCAATTTAATTCAATTTCGAATTTGGCTAATTGCCGGTTTCATATTAGTCACGGTATTTCTATTGTTGATCGTTCAGTTTTATGTGCTTAAATTTTCATTCAAACCCATCAAC
>CAJXIT010000197.1 GCA_913054055.1 uncultured Thalassolituus sp. | reverse complement strand
GTAAGCACATGTGGAGCAAGCGCTTAAATGGACAAGACAAGGGTCAGGCCACTTCTCAACGAGATTACGCAACAAATACAAGCATCGCCGAGCGCGTCAGCGACCTCAGCTGGGCCAAAGATCTCTGAAGCACAAAAAACATCATTAGCGGCCAGCTTTGAATTATTGCGCATTAACTATGGCAACCAATTTAATGCCGCTTACCCAGATGTTGAAAGCTCAACTGCGGCCATGCGCTTATGGTTAAAAAACCTCGCGGATTTTCCGGCTGAATTAATTGTGAAAGCCACTGAGCAAGCCATTCAACACGAACGCTACTTGCCCAACTTAGCCACCCTTCGCGGTTACTGTGAAAACGCGTATCAACTATATGGCTTACCTGAAGCCCATACGGCTTATGTAGAAGCCTGTCGCGCCCCACAACCTAAAAGCGAATTTAACTGGAGCCACCCAGCGGTCTATTTTGCAGGAAAAGCAACCGACTGGTTTTTCTTAGGGTCTGAAAGCGAAAAAATGGTATTCCCCATTTTTAAACGCAACTATGAATTATTGTGCGAGCGTGTGATTAAAGGGGAAGCGTTAGAAGTGCCTGTACTACAAGCACTGCCTGAAGAAGTGAGCATTCCGTTAACTAAAAAAGAAAACTTAAAACACTTAAGTGACATGAAAAAGGCGTTAGACCTTTAAACTTAAGCAGCAAATAAAGACTACAATCGAAGACAGCGCTCAAAGATAAAACAGAAGAAAAGATTGATAAGCCATTTGCCTATCAATCTTTTTTATTTAGCTGCGCTGGCGCACCGCTTCAAACAAACACACACCGGCCGCCACAGACACATTCAACGAACTCACGTCTCCAGCCATTGGCACATGAATTAAATGGTCACAGCTTTCACGGGTTAAACGGCGCAAGCCTTTGCCTTCGGCGCCCATGGCAATGGCAATAGGGCCTTTTAGATCGGTTTTATAAATGGACTCGCTGGCTTCGCCTGCAGTGCCGTATAACCAAATGCCGCGCTCTTGAAATTCTTTCATGGTACGGGCTAAGTTGGTCACCTGATAAAACGGCACGGTTTCAGCCGCGCCACAGGCCACCTTGCTGACCGTAGCGGTAATGCCAACAGCTTTATCTTTTGGTGCAATGACCGCGTGTACACCCGCGGCATCAGCAGTACGCAAGCACGCACCTAAATTGTGAGGATCGGTAATGCTGTCTAAAATCAGCACGAATGCCGGCTCGTTTAATTTATCCAACTGGGCATACAAGTCATGTTCGTTTTTCACCTGAACCGGTTTGGCTTTTAACGCCACCCCTTGGTGATTACCGTCGGCCTGCTCATCTAAAAAGTGCTTTTTAACCACTTGCACATGAATGCCATTTTGCTTGGCCAAGGTAAACAATTGCTGTAAACGCTCATCGTCACGACCTTGTTGAACGTACATTTCTTTTACACGTTCAGGGCTGCGCTTTAATACGTTATTAACCGCATGAATACCAAAAACAATTTCATCACTCATTACAACTTCCATCCTCACTGATGACGGCGACCCAAATGTTTATGGGCCATTCATCAGCAGGTTTATTTATCTGCTTTTAACTTATCACTGATCCAACGAACCGCACGTTTAACGGGGTTCGTTGTTATTTCTTTTTTCCAGTTTTCTTTTTAGCCGCCTTTTTACGGTTATTTAACTTCTGGCGCGTGCTGGGCTTTTTCTTTTTACTGGGCTTTTTAGCATCACCTGAATGGTTCTTTTTACCTTCAGACTTTGCCCCTTCCATAATTTGTTTTTTAACCGAACGGCTGTGTTCGACTTTTTCTTCTTTACTGGCTGGCGAAGCGGCCCGTTTTCTGGGTTTGCGATCTTTTGATGACTTTTTGCGATCGAACGATTTTCTGGCAGGTTTGCCTGCAGCATGATCCGAAGCATTCAATCCGTTTTCAGCCAATTGGAAGTCGATTTTTTTATCATCTAAATCCACGCGGCTTACAATCACTTCTAGTTCGTCGCCCATTTTAAATACGCGACCAGAGCGCTCGCCTTTTAAACGCAAACGCACAGGATCAAACTGATAAAAGTCTGCGTTTAAATTGGTAACGTGAATCAGCCCTTCAATGTACAAATCTTTTAACTGTAAAAAGATACCAAAGTTGGTGACGGTACTGATCACACCGGTGAACACATCACCCACGTGGGCGCGCATGTATTCACATTTCAAAAAGTCCATCACATCACGGGTGGCATCATCTGCACGACGCTCTGTTAACGAGCTTTGCTCGCCAAGCTGTAACAGTGCCGACATGTCATACGGATAAATATCCGCTTTTGCCATGGGCTTAGCACCGTCGGCACGTTTGATCGTGTCTAATATGGCAGGCTCGTTGCGTTCGCTGCGAATCACCGAACGAATGGCACGGTGCACCATTAAGTCAGGGTAGCGACGAATAGGCGATGTGAAATGGGTGTACGCGGTATACGCTAAACCAAAGTGGCCTTCATTATCAGGCTGATACACCGCCTGACTCATGGAGCGCAACATCATGGTTTGAATCAGCGGCGCGTCAGGGCGATCTTGGATTTGCAACATCACCGCTAAATAATCTTTAGGAGACGGTTTTTCACCGCCGCTTAATACGATACCTAATTCGTTTAAATACTTTTTAAGATTCTCAAGTTTTTGATCACTTGGCCCTTCGTGCACACGATACAAGGCTGGGATATTATGCTGCTGGAAAAATTTTGCCGTGGCCACGTTGGCACACAACATACATTCTTCAATCACCTTGTGGGCATCGTTTCTGTGTACTGGCACAATGTCTTCGATCTTGCGTTCCGCATTAAAAATGATGCGGGTTTCGACGGTTTCAAATTCAATGGCACCGCGCTGGCTTCTGGCTTTACGTAAAATTTTATACAAGCCATGAAGGTCATCTAGCTGAGGCACAATGTGTTTGTATTCTTCACGCAACTGGCTGCGCTCGTCTTGTGCGGCTTCATCTTCATTTTTGTCATCAAGGATTTTGCCCACCAACTTATAAGTCAAACGGGCGTGACTGTGCATCACACCTTCGTAAAACTTGTAGCCGCTTAATTCACCGTGTGGACTGACTTCCATTTCACACACCATGCACAGGCGGTCTACCTTGGGCATAAGCGAGCACAAACCATTGGAAATTTTTTCAGGCAGCATGGGAATCACATGCTCAGGGAAATACACGCTGTTACCGCGATTTTGCGCTTCCACATCTAACGGAGAATTCACCCCCACATAATGGCTCACATCGGCAATGGCCACAAACAAAGTGTAACCCTTGGTTTCATGATTGTATTTTGCGTAAACCGCATCATCAAAATCGCGGGCGTCTTCACCATCTATGGTGACCAGCGGCACATCACGTAAATCAATGCGGTGTAACTTATCGGCTTCTTGCACTTCGGCCGGAATATTTTTCGCTTGATTTAACACATCGTCGTTAAAAATAAACGGAATCTCATGACTGCGCAGGGCAATGTCAATTTCCATGCCTGGGGCTAAATGATCCCCTAGCACTTCGGTAATTTTACCCATGGCCAACTGACGGGCACCGGGCTGAGTGGTAATGTCCACCACCACAAACTGACCGTTCTGGGCCTTGCCCATGTCTTTGCCTTGAATGATGATTTCTTGGGTAATGCGGCGGCTATCCGGCACCACATAACCGCTGTCACCTTGGGTATAAAAACGGCCCACAAGTTGGTGCGTATTACGTTGCAATACTTCCACAATCACGGCTTCTTGTTTGCCGCGGTTATCCACACCGCTTTCACGCACGGCGACCACATCCCCATCAAATACTTTGCGCATTTGCTTTGGGTTTAGGTGTAAGTCATTGCCACCCGCTTCGGGAATTAAAAATCCGTAACCATCTTTATGGCCTTGAATGCGACCGCGTACTAATTCAATGCGGCTCATGGGAATGTATTGGCGGCGACGGTTTTCAATTAATTGTCCATCACGGCACATGGCGATTAAGCGACGACGCAGGGCTTCGATCTGCTCTTCGGTGCTTAGGTTTAACTCGTCCACCAACTGCAGATGGGTAAGGGGTTGTTCGCAGGCTTCTAGCTGCTCAAGAATCAATTCGCGACTGGCGATTGGGTTTTCGTAATTGCCCGCTTCGCGCTGGGCAAATGGGTCTTTTAGGGTTTTAGATGTTTTGGTTTTTTTCATGGCTGGGATTATACACAGTGCGCAGTGAAAACACGTGGTTTTTGGCCTAAAAGCCAATATTTATGGGGTTTGTTTTCAGTATAGGCCAGATCATTGAGTAAATAGTGTGTGAACGCGGCTTAAACCGAGGTTAGACCCGATGCAAGACCCATTTTAACTCAAGGGTGAGCCTGAGCAATTCAAATATTAAACTGAGTGCCAATGGCCCATAAGCAGAAGCAAAGAGCCTATCAACCACCAATCAAAAGCCTGTATATACATACAGTTGATTTGATTTACGAAAAACACATCGACTGTTATTACCAAAATTAACTGCTTTTTATGCGCGCTTTGTCTGGCCGATTTTTAAATAATCGTGCAAAATCAGTTACTTATAAAATTATGGAAAAGAGATCACGAGACCTCGTGATTTTACAAAACGAGCATGCGCGTTTTTCTGGCTCGACTGAAATGGATTTTTGGTTTTTTCTTGAATACTTTCAATCATTTACAGTCGAAATTCACGTTTTTAATAAAATGTGAAAACGCGCATGCACACGATTAAAATGTTAGTAGTCTTATGAATATGAAATCTGTCCTATCAAGCATGCTTGCTCTATGTGGTTTGTTTTATTTCAATTATCAGATTTATATTGGGGTAATTACAGGAAAATTTAATCCTATTGGTAAGGGCCAAGGTCTAGTTTCATATGAGGCTTCACCAATATGGTTTTATATTACTATCGGAATAACTAGTTTATTCAGTGTTCTTTGCACAGTACTAATCATGTGGTTCATTTGTAGTGCCATTGATAGTAAAGTCCGAGCATACGGCGGAAATTATAATTTAAATACAATTAAAGCCATTCTTCGAGGGCTAAGAAAATAACTACTAACAAGGCGTGCCACGGAAGACAGCCAAACCGTTTCACGATTTTTGCGAGCAAAAATACGCGCCACGGCGTGTCTGCTCGTACACATTGGCGTTACATTCTTTAGGAGAATTCGGTGATACACCCATTCAAAAAAATCTTACTCATTCTTTCAATGATGTTTACTTCTATCTCGGCAAGTTCGGAGTCAAATTCAATAATGTTCACGAAAAACCCTGATGTATCAAAAATTGCTGAAGGTTACTCATTGGATTGCATTGACTGGGTAAAAGCTCAAACACGCATGGATTTAGACTGGTCTGATTCAAGCATCCAACACATAGAGGGGCTTCTAAATAGTCTGAGTGAAATGGCAGCAAAGAATCCGCCTCCTCCAGAGCGAGTTCAGGATTTTTCAAAAATGTTTGGCTTTTATATCGGTGAAGTTTATCGAAAGAATCATGGGGGTGTCGTGTGGGGTGACGTAATCATCGATGGTAAAAAATACTATGGACTAGGCAATCCCAAAACAGGTGAAGCTTTCATTTGGCCAAATGTTAAAGCGAATAAGCGCATAGTGTTAGGTGCTGAAGAAAATGTCTGGGTTTATTATCAGGCAATTACCGAGAAATAATGTAACAAGTCAAAGCATGCAGACATGGTAAAGCTGTCATCTTTTTTGTTCCAAAAAAGTCGCCAACTTCACCACGCTGGTGTTTGAGGCGTTAGCTTTTACTTTTAGGAGCAATAAATGAAATATTTTGCAATATTGGTTGGTCTATTAACTATTCAGTCTACCAATGCAGCGAACATAAAATTTTTTGAGAATACCGCTGCATCTGAGGTTCAATTCACGGTAATTACTCTGAATTCAATCGAGAAATTTGAGTATGATGAAAGTGATAAAGAACTAACCGTTTGGTTTAAAAACAGCAAGTTCCAAGACTTTGAAGTCGATTCTCTAAAGCAGGCCGAGGAAATTATTACAAAGGTGCTTGATACAAATGATAATACGTTTGTAACTTTAACTAAAAGCTAACAAAGCCAGCCATCGGGACGCATTCTGCGCCCCTGCTGGCAGGCGTTATGTGTAGAAAGTATGGCAAGTAATAAATCTAATTTATATTCAGCATTGGCTCTTTTGTTGTGGGAAGAATGGGATCCTATCGGTGTTTACGATAAAGATTCTGAGGCTGATGATGAATACAATGGTTACCTAGTAAATTTAAATAAGTTACTTGTTGAGGGTGCTGATTCTTATAAGGTAACGGATTACCTAACGCAATGTAGAGTAGTTGCAATGGGAATGTCTGATTCTTCAGAAGCAAAAGAGCACGATAGAGTTATCGCTACTAAAGCAATTGAACTTACAAATAGGTACTTGGGCTAGTTTCCACATAACAATCCCAAGCAGTACATGCCCGCTTAAAACCGCTCCGCGGCGGGCATTGGACTCAAACTCGCTGCCGCTCGTTTTCGCCACTGTTGAGGGGCGTTATACGTCCCTGCTGAGTGGCGAGGCAGTGTTAAAGGTAATTAGGTTTGGATTAACTCAA
>CAJXIT010000196.1 GCA_913054055.1 uncultured Thalassolituus sp. | reverse complement strand
GGCCACATAGTTATAGGCGTGAGACTGGCTTGTGATCAGTAATAAAAAAAATAAACTGAAAACAGAGGATACAATGCGCATATAAATCCTTTTAATTAAATGCAGAGCTATATAAGTGGAATATGCAGGCATGTTAACGCTTGCTAACTGAAGCTAAAATACGAACTTAGTCTTAGATCTAATTTTTGATGGGCTGAAAAATAAAAACCTGATGCGATAAACATCCCATCAGGTTTTAACGTGTATTTTTTGCTGTCATTTAGCGCATGAATTGCAAGAACCAAGCTTTTCCAGACTTTACAGCTGTTGTGAGGGCATTAATGGAAAGCAACGATTCAGATTCAGCTTCTAATTCAAAGCATTCTTGATAAGGGTAATTACTGATCTCATCCACTTTTGGATTGATCCAGTTTTCCACTTCAGTATTAACCGTTTCCCAGGTTTTACCCTTGGTGGAAATAGAAGGGCCAATAATGACTTTGATGGTGCCTGGGATCATTAGCCAGCGTTTGTTATTCCAGTGTTCGCCACTGTTAAGGGCAATGGGAATAATATCCGCTTCTGCCGTACACGCTAAAAGGGCGCCGCCTTTTTTAAACTCAGCTCTGGCACCCACATCTACACGGGTCCCTTCGGGGAAAATCAAAATGTCTTCACCACGGTTTAGGCGCTCGCTGCCTTTTTCTAAAATTTGTTGAAGTGCGTGCTCCCCTTTTTTTCGATTGATAAAAATTGGATTTAATAGCGCAATGCCCCAACCAAAGAAGGGAATGTAGGCCGCTTCTTTTTTAATGACCACGGTATTTGGATCAAAAATATTCTGTAAAAAAAGGGTTTCCCAAGAGCTTTGGTGCTTGCTCATGACCACATAACCGCGATCATCTTTGGGTAAATTTTCCCAACCTTCCACCTCATAACGAATACCAGCTATGTTTTTAGCCAACCATATGGTGCTGTGGCAAAAAGTACCAATGATCAGCTTAAAGCGTTTAGGATAAGGTAAGAAAGGCCCCAAAATCGTACCTAGCACATAGCTGTTGATGGCCAGTAACGGCATTAAAAGGTACATGATGCTTGAGCGAATAAAGGCAAGCCAACGGGGTTGGTGAGGGTCAAAAAGCATAAAGATCGACTACTTACTGAAATGTATATGGGCCAATATTTTACGATTAAAGAAGCTGTGAAATTTGACCCAAAACCTCATTTTGCAGGCTTTATGTATTAACTGGTGATCAATTTAATAGGTGGTCAACAAAATCATTTAAATCGTTAAATACGGCAACGTTTTCCAAACCCTGACTCTTATCTAAGGTTTTTTGTCCCTTACCTGTTAGCACTAAGGCAGCCTTTAAACCAGCCGCCTGACCTGCTTGTAGATCGCGTAAGGAATCTCCCACCATAAAGCAATCAGCGGCACTGAAATCCAGTGCTTGTTCTATTTGGTGGATAAGACCAGGTAATGGTTTACGGCAATCGCAGTGATCGTCAGGGCCATGTGGACAAAAAGCAATATAATCAATTTTAGCCCCCACTTCAGTTGCCAAATCCACCATTTTTTTATGCATATTATTTAGGGTTTCTAAACTAAAGTAACCTCTAGCAATGCCAGATTGGTTGGTAGCAATGGCAATTTTGTAACCAGCTTTGGTGAGTTTACCTAGGGCTTCAATAGAGCCAGGTAGGGGAATCCATTCGTCTGTGGTTTTTACATATTCGTCAGAATCGTAGTTGATGACACCATCACGATCTAAGATCACCAGTTTATTTGAATGGCTCATAGGGTACTCAGGTATGGCAAGTCTGGCGCAGGGGCACCCTCACACAAAATAGGATTAAAATAACCCGTGTGAGGGTGCCCTGCGCCCGATTGATTAAAGCAGAGAGATATCTGCCACTTGTAAGAACAGATTACGCAATTGGTTTAACAGAGCTAAACGGTTTTTCTTAACCGCTTCGTCATCGGCCATGACCATTACGCTGTCGAAGAAAGCATCAATGCTTGAACGAAGCGAGGTAAGCGCTGTTAAGTATTCAGCGTAGTTGCCCGCATCAAAGATAGCTTGTACTTCAGCGGCTTTGCTTGATAACTCTTTAGCCAATACTTTTTCAGCATCTTCTTGCAGAAGCGCTTCATCAATTACTGGTGTATCAATGACTGCATTATTTTTTGCAAGAATATTCGATACGCGTTTGTTGGCAGCGGCCAATGCTTCTGCACTGTCCAGTTTCGAGAAAGCAAATACCGCTTGAACACGTGCGTTAATATCCAATGGCTGAGTGATGCCTTTGGCACGAACCGCTTGGAAAACCACTGCAGGAATATTTTGATCCTGATACATGGCACTGAAGCGGTCTAACATGTATTCCGTTAACTTGGCTTTGGTATCGTCTTTTAATTCTATGGCCCAATTGTTATCAATGGCCCAGTCGATTAGTTGTGATAGGTCGATATTAATTTGTTTTTCAACTAACAAACGCAATACACCTAAAGACGCACGACGCAGTGCGAATGGATCTTTACCACCAGTAGGAATTTGACCAATGCCAAATAAACCCACAAGGCTGTCTAAGCGATCCGCAAGGGCTAATGCTAAACCGGTTTGTGTGGCAGGCAATTCATCACCCGAGAATGCAGGCTTGTATTGCTCAACCATGGCAGCACACACATCGGCATGTTCACCATCGTGCTTGGCGTAATAAGAACCCGCTAACCCTTGTAGGTCAGAAAATTCTAATACCATGTCACTAAGTAAATCGGTTTTACACAGTTTAGAAGCGCGTTCAGCCAATGCTTGGTCGCCGCCAATGGCGGATGCAATTTTGCCTGACAAGTTAGCAAGACGTTCTGCTTTATCTTTCAGGGTACCTAATTTTTGAACCCAAACAACGGTATCCAGTTTTTCAAAACGGCTTTCTAGTGATACTTTACGGTCTGTATCCCAAAAGAATTTCGCATCGGCTAAACGAGGACGAATCACTTTTTCGTTACCGTGAATTACTTGTTGCGGGTCTTTTGATTCAATGTTGCATACCGTAATAAAGTTCGGCAGTAGCTTGCCGTTTTTATCCACCACGTGGAAATACTTTTGGTGTTCTTTCATCGAACTGATAAGCGCTTGTGCAGGCACATCTAAGAACAACTCATCAAACGCACCGGCCAGTGCCGTAGGCCATTCATTTAAAGAAGCCACTTCGTCTAATAGATCTTCATCGATCACGGCTGCGCCGCCAAGTTTTTCACCTTCGGCTGTGACTTGGTCACGAATCAGTTCTTTACGCTCTTCGTAATCTGTCATGACCTTGCCCTGTTCTTTAAGAATGCTTTCGTAAGCATCAGGGCTGGTGATCACAAGTTCGCGGTTAGCGTGGAAACGGTGGCCTTTGGTGAAGTAGTTAGACTGAATGCCCAGAATATTGGCTTCAACCACTTTGTTATCTAACAACATTAAAATCCATTGCACAGGGCGAACGAATTCAATGCGGCTAGAACCCCAACGCATACGCTTAGGAATCGGTAATTTATTTAACGCATCCGTAATGGCGGTTGGCAGCTCATCCGTTGCGTTGGCGCCGGGTACTTCTTGTGCGTAATAAAGGCGCTCACCTTTTTCATCTGTGGTGCGACCCACTTCTTCAAAACTGATTTTATTGGCGCGGGCAAACCCTTCAGCTGCTTTGGTTGGGTTACCATTAGCATCAAAGGCCACGTTGCTATACGGCCCTAGTTTTTCAACTTTGCTGGCTTCACCTTGAACCTGCAGCGCTTTTAAACGCAAAGCAATGCGACGAGGTGCGGCAAATAATTTGCTGCTTTCAAAGTTCAAACCTTTGCTTTGCAAGTGTGCTTCCACACCTTGTTGAAAAGCATTGGCTAACTTTTTAAGGGCTTTTGGTGGCAGCTCTTCGGTGCCAATTTCAACTAAAAAATCTTGTGTGCTCATAATCTTCTCTGCTCCCTTACTTTGCCTTAGCCTGCTTTTTTGCTTCTTTGGCGGCTTTTTTAGCGGCCTTTTCAGCAGCGGCTTTTTCGTCCGCTTCCATATTTGCCAATACTTCGTTGCGAATATTTTCAGGGGCTAATGGGAAGCCTAACTTACGACGGCTTTGCAAATACGCTTCAGATACTGAGCGAGATAAGGTTCTTACGCGCAAAATGTAACCCTGACGTTCGGTTACGGAAATGGCGTGGCGAGCATCTAACATGTTAAACGCATGAGACGCTTTTAAAACTTTTTCGTAGGCAGGCAAGGCTAAACCAGCTTCAATTAAGCGGGCGCAGTCAGCTTCATGTTGATTAAACGCTTGGAAAAGGAAATCCACATCGGCGTGTTCAAAGTTGTACGCTGACATTTCCACTTCGTTTTGGTGGAACACATCGCCGTAGGTGACTTTAGAACCGTCTGGGCCGTAGCACCAAACCAAATCAAAAATGCTGTCCACTTCTTGTAGGTACATGGCAATACGCTCAAGACCGTAAGTGATTTCACCAGTGACTGGGTAACATTCGATACCCCCCACTTGTTGGAAGTAAGTGAATTGCGTTACTTCCATGCCGTTTAACCAAACTTCCCAGCCAAGGCCCCACGCGCCTAGTGTTGGAGATTCCCAGTTATCTTCTACAAAGCGCACATCATGGGTTAGGGTATCAATGCCCATGACTTTTAAGCTTTCTAGGTATTTGTCTTGTATATCCAGTGGAGATGGCTTCATCACCACTTGGAACTGGTAATAGTGTTGAAGACGGTTAGGGTTTTCACCGTAGCGGCCATCAGTAGGGCGACGACACGGTTGTACGTAGGCAGCATTCCAAGTTTCTGGGCCAACGGCACGCAAAAAAGTCGAGGTATGGAAGGTGCCGGCGCCCACTTCTAGGTCGATAGGTTGGTTGATCACACAACCTTGCTTTGACCAAAAATCTTGAAGGGCGGCGATTAAGCCCTGAAACGTCTTAATATCGTACTGAGATTGTGAATTGTTATCTGACACTGTGGGTAACCAGTTTAAGCAATCGAAAGGCGACGATTATACGGGGCGGATGCTGTACTGACCATAGCTGACGCAGGCTTAGGGCGGTTTTATTGGTGAAACAAGGGGATTAATTTAACACCTGTGTACAGGTTTGTTTGTCTGTGTTGGTGTGGAGTAAGATCAAGGGAAGATTAAATGAATTTCAGCGCCTCCGTTTTCGCTGTTGCCTATGGTTAATTGGCCCCTGGTTCCGTTCCGTTTATGGGCTTTCATGGCTTGTTCAATAAGATACAAACCTAAGCCACTTGAAGTGCCTTGGGGATTAAACTCCCCTTGGGATAACTGCTCTGGCTCAAAACCCGGACCGTTATCCAATACCTTGATTGACCAGTGGCCGTCGTCAAACTCTTCAACCAGTATCTCAGCTGCGGTGGCGCCAGCTTGTTTAGCGTTGCCAAAAATATTGGTCAGGGCGATTTCTAATAATTGTTCGTCGTAAAACTGATTAAATTCGAGGTCAAAAGCACACGTGATTTCAAAACCTTTTAAGCGTTTAAAGTCACTGCAAATAGGTGTCAAAGTATCAATTAGCCAGTGCTCATCTTCATTGGGTGAGAATGCGGTATTCTGAAATTTTAATACGGATAATAGTTCAACCAATCTTTGATTAAGGCTATTACTATGCTCTGAGATGCGACCTAGGATGGCGGCTTGTTCTGGTTGTTGAGCCAGTTGTTCCGCCAGCTCGCTTTGCAGGCTGAGTAAAGCCTGCATTTCGTTTTTAATGTCATGCAATTGGGCGCTCAGTAGGGTGCTGGTATCAAATGCCATTATGAATCTACCTACACAGAGCGCTTCATGCGCTCGTAGCTTTTTTGCAGCATTAACCAGCGGCCGTGGCGTTCATCGTTTTCAGGTATTTTACCCACCCTATGTAAATGCTCACCTACTTCAGTCACCATCTCTTTAGTAGGCTCTCGTTGATCCATATAAGTGACTTTGGCTTGAATGGCATTCAGTAAAACCGCAAGTCCTGCTTCTTGATAAGCGGTGGCTTTATCAAATAATTCAATGGCTTGTGATAGTTGGCCACGCTCAAAAAACTCAATGGCTTTATCGTTAATTTCTGTGGTGTAAGCACGTACCACTTGCTCGCTGATTTCGTTACGGGTGCGTTCTAAGTCGCGCTTATCCGATCGTGATAAGTCTTTACGCTTGTTGACCTCTGCCAGTAAGTCTTGCGCTTTTGCATGCTGCTTTGTATCAATAAAGGTGTTGGCCATGGCCAGTTGCTGTGCACAGGTTGGTTTACTGATGCTGGATAGCATATTTTCTGCTTTATCCGCCACGGCTTTGGCATCAGCCTCTTTGCCTAAATTAGTGAACGTCATGCTTTCAATGATGGTGGCGTCAAATAAATATTCAGGGTTTTCTTTGTATAAGGTTTTGGCTTCATCCAACGCTTTAAATGCTTCTTGGCTGCTATTGCGGCTATCTCGCGTGTTTTTAGGGGTAATTTTATTTTGTAGGCTTTTTGCAAATAAGAGGTAATTTTTTACCGTGCGATAGCAGCTGTGTCTGGCCAGTTTAACCGATTGTTTGAACGCCCCTTCGGCCACTTCAAAGTCTTGATTTGCGTAAGCGATTCGGCCCAATTCCATTTGCCTAAGTAC
>CAJXIT010000195.1 GCA_913054055.1 uncultured Thalassolituus sp. | reverse complement strand
CAAATGTTGAAATCATTAAAATGGCACAAACCACAGAAGTGCTGGGTGATGGTACACGTGTAGTGGGCTTAAAATACAAAGACCGCAATACCGATGAAATTGAACAAGTGGATGTGGCAGGTATCTTTGTACAAATTGGTTTAGTACCGAATACCGAATGGTTAAAAGACACCAGTGTTGAATTAAGCCCACGAGGTGAAATTCAAATTGGCGCACACGGTAATACCAGTGCCGATGGCATTTTTGCCGCAGGGGATGTCACTACTGTGCCTTACAAACAAATCATCATTGCCATGGGTGAAGGGGCAAAAGCCAGCTTAGGGGCATTTGATTATTTGATCAGAACCCCTGTGACAACAAAAGTTGAGGCGGCTGCTTAATTTAACCCATAAACCGAATGCCGCACCCTGGCAGCCCATTATCCATTTTGGATAATGGGCTTTTTTATTTGGTGCTTCTATTTATGTTTGGGGTTTTAAAGCGGGGGCTATGGCGTAAATCAGCTTTAATAACTCAGGGCCGGAAACGGGCTTTTCAAGGAATCCACTAAACCCTTCTTTGCGTAGGGTTTTAAATATGCTGTCTTTCTCATGGGCGGTGAGCGCAATAATAGGCTGATAAAACTTAAGGTCTTGGCGAATTTTCACCACGGCCTCATGGCCATCCATAATGGGCATTTCTAGGTCCATAAAGATCATGTCATAAGTATTTTTCTCACAGCAATCAATGGCTTCTAGGCCATTATTTGCGGTGTCTACATGAAGCTGAAGGTCTTCGAGTAACTCAGAGATGATCATTTGATTGATGGGACTGTCGTCTACCACCAGCGCCTTTGCCAATGACATGGAATACCATTTTTCTAATACTTATTCCTAGTATAGGAAACGAATTGGATTGGTGCTGAAAATGGCGTTAATTAATCAATCAAAATAATGATAAATTTTGAGCCGCTGGGGCGATAGGCAGGATCTTATATGAGTTTTGCTGCTCAGATAAAAATAATGATTTTGCCGAAGTAGGGTCAGCACTTAACCAGTGTTTAGCATCCCGTTTATTAATAACCACAGGCATTCTGTGGTGAACGGTTTTTAATGCATCATTGGGTTGGCAGGTGAGGGTCACAAACTGGTTTTGCTCAGGGTAAAAAACAGCCGCCATAAGTAATGCTTGATGTGTGGTAGGTTCAATTAAAAATTTGTCTTTGTTTGATGATGTACTGCCTGCCTTCCATTCGTACCAACCTTGGCAGGGAATGAGCACGCGGTTTTGTTGAAAGGCGGCTTGAAAGCTGGGCTTTTCAGAAATGGTTTCTGAGCGGGCATTGATTAATAATTGCTTGGACCATGATGGGTGAATGCCCCATTGTGCATGTGATGCGCTTAATTGGCCTTGGTCTTGGCTAAGCATGAGTGTGGATTGGCTAGGCTTGAATAAAGGAGCTTGCGGTTGAGAGGGAGCAGGATAGTCATCTACTCCTAACTCTTCCATTAATTCTTGAAGCGTAGCATCATCAACAATGTTCATTTGACCACACATAAAAACCGCCTAAGTGAATAAACTACTTTAGTTTTTTAGCTTGAGTCATGCGCTGCCATTGATCAATGACAGAATCCGCGGCTTTTCGGCCAAACTCATAGCCTTTAAATAGATTGTCTTTGCTGGTGTCTAATCGACTGGTTTTAAACCCCTGCGGCGGGCACACTTCTAAAATATCCACACCCTTTGGCGGGTTACGAATAAGGTCAATGGTTTGATTGTAGCGTTCAGAGCGTTGTTTTAAAATTTTTGCAAGCTCTGGTTTATGGCGAAACATAAATGCTAAAAAATTATCCGCAAATTTTGTGTTTTGGCGATAGTCTTGCAAGCGTGAGCGCACCACCATAATTTGCTTAGCCCCTTGTTCGATGGCGTGACGAACGGGAATGGCATCCGCCATGCCACCATCGGTCATTGGGCGATTGCCCAGACGATGAAAACCGCGATAGAAAAACGGTAAGGTGCTCGAAATCTTTAGGATGTTTTCTAAGGTGTCGGCTTTGGCTTGCTTAAATAAGGTTTTTGCATCGTTGATATCTGTGATGCCCACATGAAAATTATGGGCAGCAATTTTATGGTGATCCAGCTTTAGATGACGTTCCATCATCTGCCACATCCAATCCATATCCAGTAAATGCCCACCTTTTAAAAAGCGTGAAACACTCATGAATTCAGGGCGAGTGGCAAATTCGGTATACAGCTGCAAATTGCGTTCTTTCATACCGGATAGGTAAGCGGATATATTTAAGGCGCCGGCACTGACACCGCAGTAAAAGTTAAAGGGATTAAACTTTTGCTCTAAAAACTCGTCAAGAAGCCCGGTGGTATAAATCCCCCGCATGGCGCCGCCTTCCACGATTAATGCTTTAGATGTATCGATTTGCATATACCCAAACTGTCGCAATAGATATAGCCGCAGAGGATAGGCCTTTTTATGAAGATGTAAAGTGTCTTTTCACTAAGGGATTTGCATATATTAGTCTGGGCTTGCGAGCGGAAATAGAACGGTCAGGTTGAAGAACCCTGTGAACGAATGAATATAAACAATTAGGTTTAGCACAATGGAATGAATTTTATGGATAAAAGTTTGATTGAATAATTAAGTTTTGGAATAAATCATCAGAACTTACAAGCGAATATATTTAATACTTTGAGGTGAGAAAGGATCATCAGAACTTACAAGTGATTTGATTTGTAAACTTTAAAATCCCCCTTAATGCTAATGGACTAAATAGGCCATTTACTCTAATTAGTGCCAGGCTCAATCGAGCTGAAGCTTGCAACACCCACAATAAAGAGTGCTCTCCCATGTCGTTAGCACCGCATAATTTTTAATAAGGATGCATCTAATGACACATGCCATCGCACGCGATGAATTTATAGCCGTTCGAATTTCAGCTTGGATGAAAGAACGATTTCCCTTTGCCAATGCACTGCTATTTTTTGTGCTGTACCTCACCAGTGCCGCCGTGGCCAGGTCCATTTCAGATCAGCCCATATCCATTTCACTGTTAGATCTGTTCATGTGTTTAATCACCTGGAGTTTCTTTCTTGTGATTCGAATTTTTGATGAACACAAAGATTATGGTCTGGATGTATTGAACCACCCAGAGCGTGTCTTACAAAGCGGAATCATCACTTTACAGCACTTAAAAATATTGGCACTAACGGCGATAGCTTCGCAAGGTGTGTTCAGCGTGTATTTAGATGGCTTTACGTTTGGCACGGTTACCATTAGCTGGTTATTAGTGTTTGCATACTTATGTTTGATGGGGGCGGAATTCTTTTGTGGAGAATGGCTAGAAAAGCGATTAGCCCTATATGCCTTTACCCATATGTTGATTATGCCGTTAATCATTTTTTGGTTAGCCAACGCCGCCACACAAAGCACAGAGTTTTCGCAGGTATTAACCCCTTCTGTTTACATCATGATGCTATTGGCATTTGTGAGCGGTTTCTGTTTTGAAATTGCCCGTAAAACCCGAGGCCCAGAAGAAGAAAGAGACACAGTTGATTCGTATTCAAAAATATTCGGCACCAAGGGCTCAGCCTATGTGGTAATGGGGCTAACCACAGGCATGTTAATTAGCCAGCTGGTGTTATTAGTTTCGTTAGACGTAGCGTATTTTTGGCTATTTTCTGTAGTGATTATTTTAAGTTATGGCTTTGCCGTTAAACAACTTCTGGCTTTTACCAAAGCGCCAAGCTTAAAGGCCAGAGAAAAGAATGAAGCCGTCATCGCCATTAATATGTTGTTAGGCTATTTAGTTGTGATTGTCGCTGTTTTAGTGACCCATGGTGTTGTTGGGAGTGTTTTATAATGAATAGCTTTGTAAAAAAATTAGTCACGTCTCCTAGACACGTATTCACTCCTGACCATGTTGCCCAGCTATTTATTCATTGTCAGGGAATGATAAAAGAAGGTCAGGCACTGGATGTCTCTAAAGACCATATCGCCATTGCGTGTGAGCAGTGCATTGATGTGAGGGTTGGCGAAACCGTAGAACAAATCAAACTAACGCTAAACGGAAAAACCTTTGAGTTACAAAGCCTAACGGTTATCAAGAAAGAAGCGCTTGATAATAATAAAGGTGTTCGCATTGTACTTCGAAATGAAGATGATGAAGAAACCAGCCGAGTTTTGTGGCAGATAAGTTATGAACTTAGGCAAGATGGCCATGGCAATCAAGCCATCAGTTATGACGACATTACCTTGCCAAAAGTGCCTGCGCGAGGGTTGTACACAGAAGACGCTCGCCAAGAGCGATTGGCGTACATTCGTGAAAATACAGACGCAAAACTGGATAGGGTGGCTGATACCACATTAGAAGCTAAGGCTTTGGTAAGTAATATTGAAGCGCTTGTGGGCTCGGTTGAAATTCCAGTGGGCATAGCGGGCCCATTGCATATCAAAGGTGGTCACGCAGATGGTTTATTTTATGCGCCCATGGCCACAACAGAAGGGGCGTTATTGGCGTCGGCCACTCGTGGTGCTACTGCGTTATCCCGATCCGGTGGTGTGAATGTTCGTGTAATTGGTCAGCGTATGTTGCGGGTGCCAGTATTTGTATTAACGGATTTAAATTCAGCTATCTTTTTTTCTGAATGGGTAAAAGATCATTACGCTGAAATCTGTGAGCAAACAAAATAATATTCGAACTACGCCAACCTGGTAGAAATCAATACCGAACTCATGGGCCGAACGGTGCATGTACAGTTTGCTTATGAAACGGGTGATGCGGCGGGTCAGAACATGACCACCACTTGCACTTGGCAAGCCTGCCAATGGATCATTGCAAAAATGCAACACTTCCCAGGCATTGAGTTTGAAAACTTTATGGTAGAGGCCAATTTATCCAATGATAAAAAGGTCACGTATAACTCATTTTTAAAAGGCCGAGGTGTACGGGTATTAGCTGAATGCTTGTTAACGGATGAAGTCTGCCAAAGGGTGTTAAAGGTTACGCCTAAACAATTGTTTACGGCTTATAACCAGTTCATAGGCGGCAGCATTGCATCAGGCATGGTTGGTATGAACATCAATATTGCAAATGTGATAGCGGCTATTTTTACCGCCACCGGTCAAGACATTGCGTGTGTGCATGAATCGGCAATTGGTCATTTATATTTGGAGTTAACCGATAATAATGAAATTTACGCCACGCTACGTTTGCCAAGTTTGGTGGTGGGCAGTGTGGGTGGTGGTACCAGCTTAGCTCAACAAAAAGAATGTTTAGAGTTAATAGGGTGTGCCGGTCCGGGCTGCTCTCATAAGTTGGCAGAGGTGATTGCGGGATTCTGTTTAGCGTTGGATCTGTCAACGTTATCGGCCATTGCCAGCGATCAATTTGCAAGGGCCCATGAAAAACTGGGGCGTAACCGCCCGGTGGAATGGTTAAAACTGGGTGACTTAAACACGGAATTTTTCACCCGTGCCATGCATTCATATTACGAACGCAGCAATATTGCTATTGATGATGTTCAGCCGTTAAAAATTCAAAGCACCGGCAGTTCCATTATTACGGAACTCACATCTCATAAAATTAATAAACTGGTGGGGCATTTCCCATTTTCATTAAAACTTGCAGGGATTGAAGAACCCAAAAAAGTCATGGTGAAGGTAAAACCCCTTGATGACGAAGTGATTTTAATGCTTAACAGCATGGCATCAATGTGTGATCCACGATTGGCCCATGCCTACAACGAATTTAAAAATTCCATAGGCTTTAAAGGCTGCCATAAACGAGAGTTGGCCGTGATGTCACAGACCGACCCTCGCTTTGTGAATAATGCACCTACTACATATATGGCTTGGCAAGATGACTCTCGTGAAGCGTACGTATTAGTACAAGAGCTTATGGAGAATATGGAATTGATGGACAGCGCAGATGATACCTCTGGCTGGACGCAGGAACATTTTCAAGTGGCGATCCGTGGCATCGCAGAAGTGCATTCTATTTGGTATGGAAAAGAAGACGAACTTGCACAAAAAGAATGGATTATGGATGCGCCTAATATGGAAAACATGGTGGCAAAAACCCGTTTATGGGAAATGTTAGGTGCCCATGCACAAGAAGAATTCCCTGAATGGATCAGCGAGCAAGACCTAAACCGTTATCGTGACCGTTTGTACGGAATGAAAGATTGGTATCAGGAAATAGATGCCATGCCTAAAACCCTCATTCATAACGATTTTAACCCAAGAAACATTGCGTTTAAACGAGCAGGGCAAGACGGTAAAGGGCCATTACGTTTGTGCGCTTATGACTGGGAGTTGGCCACTGTGCATTTACCCCAGCACGATTTAGCCGAACTTTTGGTGTTTACGTTGCAACCAGACTTTAAACAAAGTGATGTTGAAAAATTTATTGAGCTTCACCGTATTGAGTTAGAAAGCTTAATAGGCAAATCCATTGATGCGAAACAATGGCGTCGTGGCTTCACTTTATGCTTATGGGACTTAGTGGTTAATCGCGTGCAAATGTATGTGATGGCTCATACCTTCAGACACTATGCCTTTATGGCACGTATTCTTACTACGTTCCGTAAGTTGCTGGATAACGAACTGATTAGAATGCAACAAGCAGGTGAGGAATAAACCATGGCTGAT
>CAJXIT010000194.1 GCA_913054055.1 uncultured Thalassolituus sp. | reverse complement strand
GCATCAGTTGATAGTCAAGATCAGGTTTTGGTTCGTATTTCATGACGAGATTATCAACGCGCCCTGCAGCATCACTGATTCGATTTTCTGTGACAGGGTGGGTAAGTAAGAATTCAGGTGGGCGTTCACTGTATTTGTGAGCTTCAAACATTTGTCTAAACATTTGTGGCATGCCGTGGGGGTCTATCTCTGATGACACCAGAGTGTGCATCCCCAGTCGGTCAGCTTCCCTCTCCCAGTCACGGCTATAACTTAAGGCCCACTGTGTGGCGGCTGCTTGGCTGGTCATAAGCCCGGCAAAGCCAGCTTCAGTATTGTTAGTAGCTAACAACATGATGCTGCCTAAAAGAGTGGCCATGGCAATAGGCGCTTGCTTACGACTCTCTTCTACTTGACGGGCAAAGTGTCGTTGACTTAAATGCGCTAATTCGTGAGCAAGAACAGCAGAAAATTGCGCTTCGGTTTTTGCATGTAAAAACAGCCCTGCATTAATACCAATTACGCCACCGGGCACGGCAAAAGCGTTTAGCTGGTCGTTATCTAATAAAACAATTTCAAGCCTGCGGTCTTGTACTTGGCTATTACTAGCAAGTCGATAAATAAGATTTTCTGTGTATTCTGTGATCACTGGATCGTGAAGAGTAGATGCTTGCTGACGGAGGTTTCTCAGCCAAATGCGGCCAAGTTTATGTTCTTGCTCTAGCGAAATTAAACCGGAAGCAGCGTCTCCCAGATTGGGAAGTGTATTGTTGGCCCCTTGGCATGTGAGGCTGAAAGTGGTGAGTATTGTGATTAAAAGTTTGAACATGAGTTCTCTTATAATTTTATTGGTCGCCTGGCGGGGCCTTTTAGAATAATATTAGCTCTATTTTAGGGGTAGGGCTAAGCAAAATAATGACACAAGCCTATGATGTACTAGTGGAAGTTGAGAATTTACGTTGTCCCATGCCACTTTTGAAAACAAAACAAGCACTTAGTTCAATGAAATCAGGCCAGGTGGTGAAGGTTTTAACTAAGGACTCAGGGTCTTGGCGTGATATTCCAGCGTTTGTTGAGATCTCAAATCACTCAATGATAGAAAAACAAAAACAGGACGATATGTATATATTTATTATCGCAAAAGGGGAATAGGTCAGATGTCTATGATGCGTTTAATTCGCAGTTGGGTTGACGAATATTTTTCAGATGAAGAAGCGTTATTCTTGCTATTGCTTTTGATTGCGGGCTTTGTGGTCGTTCTGACTTTAGGCACGATTTTGGCGCCAGCAATTGGCAGTGTCATTTTGGCTTATTTACTACAGGGTCCAATGCAGGGTTTGAAAAAAAGAGGGCTCAGCCATCTTGCTGCTAGCATTTCTGTATTTATGTTGTTCATTGTCTTATGTCTGGGCTTTCTATTTATCATTATTCCGTCAGTTTGGTCGCAAGTGACGCAATTATTTTCTGAGTTGCCAAAGATGTTAGATAAGGGGCAGCAGTTATTGATTGTGCTGCCAGAGCGCTACCCTCAAATTTTTAGTGAAGACCAAATTCAAGCGTTAGGGGCCACTATTGCGGAAGAAATCGGGCGCATCGGCCAGGTTGCTGTGACATTTTCACTGTCTAGTTTACCCAATATTGTGGCTATTTTGATCTATGCGGTGCTTGTTCCGTTATTGGTATTTTTCTTTTTGAAAGATGGCAGCATGATGACAAAGTGGTGGGTGTCCATTATGCCTACAAAACGGGTGTTGATTGGAAAGGTTTGGTTGGAAATGGACCAGCAGTTTGCCAATTACATCCGCGGTAAAGTCGTTGAGATCGGTGTTGTGGGTTTTGTGACCTATGTGTCCTTTGCCATAATGGGGATTCAATATGCTGCATTATTGGCTATTTTGGTGGGCTTATCAGTTGTGATTCCATATATCGGCGCGGCAGTGGTGACCATCCCAGTTGTTTTAATTGCCTATTTTCAATGGGGGATCAGCTCCGATTTTTACTATCTGGTGGCTGTTTATTTCATTATTCAGGCACTTGATGGCAATGTGCTTGTTCCCTTGTTGTTTTCTGAGGCGGTGAATCTGCATCCTGTTGTAATCATATTGGCGGTATTAGTATTTGGAGGCCTTTGGGGGTTGTGGGGTGTCTTTTTTGCTATTCCTTTGGCGACCCTATTTAAAGCTGTGATTACTGCTTGGCCTAAAGGGGTTAAAGCTGCTCAGGCTGAGCCTTTAAAATAACACCTTATTTTCGCTCTAAGGCCTGTCTGCACTTGCCACGACAGGTCTAGCTAAGTACCATTGCGATCTATTTTTTATACCGTTCGGAGAAGGTTAATGATCACCGGAAGCATCGTAGCATTAGCGACCCCAATGACAGATTCTGGCAACGTAGATTGGTCTGCGCTAGAAAAATTGGTGGAGATGCACATCGAAAAGGGTACTAGCTCGATTGTGGCGATGGGTACCTCGGGTGAATCTGCAACTTTAAATGATGATGAGCACTTAAAAGTGATCGAGGAAGTGGTTAAGCAAGTGAATGGCCGCATTCCTGTTATTGCTGGTACGGGTGCAAACTCTACTGCTGAAGCGATTCACCTTACCAAAGAAGCGCAGCGCTTGGGTGCTGATGCTGTATTGTTGGTGACACCTTATTACAACAAACCGACTCAAGAAGGTTTGTATTTACACCATAAAGCCATTGCCGAAGCCGCCTCTATTGATCAAATTCTATATAATGTCCCTGGCCGAACGGCTTGTGATATGTTGCCTGAAACCGTGGAGCGTTTAGCTGATTTTGACAATATTGTGGCAATCAAAGAAGCGACCGGTGATATTGATCGCGCCAAAGATGTGATCGCTCGAGTAGGTGATCGAATGGCTGTGTATTCAGGTGATGATGAAACCGCTTATCAACTAATTCTTGCTGGTGGTAAGGGTAACATTTCGGTAACGGCCAATATCGCACCTGCTGAAATGAGTGAGCTTTGCGCGCTAGCATTGGATGGAAAAGCTGCTGAAGCGGAAGCCTTAAACACTAAGTTAATGGTGTTGCATAATGCCATGTTTGTTGAATCTAATCCGATTCCAGTGAAGTGGGCGCTTTACGAAATGAATTTATGCGGCCCAGGTATTCGCCTGCCTTTAACGCCGTTATCTGAAGAATTTCGGGAACCTTTACGCAGTGCTTTGCGTCAATGGAACTTGATTAAATAATAAAAAGTTGGAGTGCTCAATGCGCTTAGTTATCTTAATGGTGATGGCTTATGCCATCTCAGGTTGTAGTTGGTTGGTGCATGATCGCACCAATGATTATCTAAAAGCAGAAATACACCCAAATATTGTCGTTCCTAAAGATGTTGCCTTGGTGAAATTGACCCCAAGGCTTGCCATCCCTGATGTTGATCAAAAACCATTACCTGAAGAGTTTGAAGTGCCAAGGCCAGAGAAAATAAAGGTTTTAGCTGATGCAAAAGACGATTCGGTACTGGCCAGTAAAGCTACAAAGAACGTAACAGCTGAATTGCTTAAGGATGGAAATGGTACGCCAATTTTACGATTGAATGTGAACTTTGCACAAGCTTGGTCAGAGTTGGCTGAAACCATTAAATTATCCAATATCTCCATTACGGATTTAAACCGAAGTGTGGGCACCTACTATGTGGAAGTTGTGGATAGCAACGAAGTTGTTGAGCCAGGCTTTTGGGGTAGCTTGTTTGGAGCGGAATCAGAACCTGTTAAAAAAGCGCTGCAACTTAAGGTGAATCGTGCACGCAGTGGTGTGTATGTGGCCGTCCATATTGATCAAGACAATCTTGCTGAAGATGATGAAGCTAGGGCTTTATTATCTAAGCTTCAAGCAACTCTTCAAGAATCTCAAAAAGATAATAGCTAGTGCGCTTTTGCAGTATTGGAAGTGGCAGTAAAGGCAATGGCACGCTTATTCAGCATGGTGACACCTGTATACTTGTGGATACAGGTTTTACGTTAAAAGATGTTGAGTTTCGTCTTGCTCAAAAAGGCTTAACCCCATTGGATTTGACCGCTATCTTGGTCACCCATGAGCACAGTGACCATATTAAAGGTGTGGGGCCGCTTGCTCGAAAATTCCGTATTCCTGTCTACTGTTCTCACGGCACATCTTTGTATGATGGTTTGGGTAATATACCTAGCCTAGTGGTGTTTGATAGCCATGAACCTTTTGACATTGGTCAGCTCACTATCACCCCTGTTGTGGTGCCGCATGATGCAAGAGAGCCTACCCAGTTTGTTATCCATGACCCCGATCAAAAGAAGTTGGGCATACTGACCGATTTAGGCAGCCTGACCCCTTACATTTGTGAAGTGTATGATGCTTGTCACGGCCTAATGTTAGAAACAAATCATGATGTTCAGATGCTTAGATTGGGTCCTTATCCACCTAAGCTGAAAGTGCGCGTGGAAGGGCCTTTAGGGCACTTGAACAATCGTCAGGCGGCGCAATTATTAAACAGTATTAACTGTGATAATCTTCAATTTTTAGTGGCTACCCATATTAGTGAAAAAAACAATAATGAAGCCATAGCAATTGATGCCTTATCTAATGGTTTTAGCTGGCAGAAAGATTCAATTATCATGGCGACCCAAGAAAATGGATTTCCATGGTGTGAACTGTAACAACTTGTCGTAAAAATGTTACCGTGTAGCTTAATTCAAGCTGTTTTTATGGCTTATTTATGCTTAAATTTGGACGTTTTATATAAGCCGTGGTAGCTTAACCATTGCCACAAATAAATTTAAAGGACCATAACAATGAAAAAAATCCTAACGGCAGCGGCCCTAGCTGCAACTTTACCTCAAGCTGCAAGCGCGCTTCCTCTAGTGGATTTATATGCAGGTGCATACTACTGGGATCAAACGGTTTCTGGTGATGTTGTAAATGGATCTGCGGATTTAGAAGATGACCTTAATCTAGATGCTGGTGGTCAGAATGTAATGTATGTTGCGTTTGAGCACCCGATTCCTGTTATCCCTAATGTGAAAATTAAATCGACAGAGATGTCTTCTGATGGTTCGGGCACTGTAACAGTACCTTTTGATTTGAATGGCACAACTGTAACAGGCGCTGTAGATAGTAAGTTAGACCTTACTCATACTGACTACACATTATACTGGAGTCTTCCTCTACCTATTGTCACCTTTGATTTTGGTTTGACTGCTCGTCAGTTTGATGGAGAGATGACAGTTGTTGGTGCGACGAATGCTGCTGCAGATTTTGATTTTGTTGTGCCTATGGGCTATTTAAATGCAGGTGTTGATATCCCATTAACAGGCCTGTCTTTAGCAGCAAACTTAAATACTATTGCATACGGCGATACGAGCATTACGGACTTTGATGCAAACATGACTTATGTGCTGCCTCTAATTCCATTGTTGGATGTGGGTATCTCTGCTGGTTACCGTAGTTTTGATTTAGAGCTGGATGAGGCTGATTTTGGTGATTTGTCTGCTAAGTCGACGATTGCTGGGCCATATTTAGGAATTAGCTTGCACCTTTAATCGCAAGCGAAAACATTAAGCCAGCTAATGCTGGCTTTTGTTTTTTATGATAATAATAAATCTAACTCTCTAACGTTAGAATGACTCGGTAGTTCATATATATGACGAAATTTCTTTCCCTTAACAAGCAAGCAGTATGGATAATTGCTTTTACCCTTTTATCAGCTTGTGGAAATGATATTTCACGAATTGGCGATGATGACTTAAGGAACAAGATTCAAGCGTGTGAATACGCCGTGAATATGACAGCAGCAGAGCATCAAGCTTGTTCCAATTATAAAAGAGAATGTAAGCGTCGCTTAGAAAGCGAAGGCCGATTTGTTTGTAATTAAAAATTTAATAAATGAGAAATAAAATGCGTAAGTTACCTTTAATCGCGATGATGGCAGCCACTGTATTGGTAGGTTGTAATGGCGAGAAAGAAGTTGCTCTAGAAACCAATATAGACAAAATGAGCTACGGTATTGGTATGAGCATGGCCCGAAGTGTTAAGGGTCAGCCAATTGATATTAACTCTGATGCTATGTTAATGGGTCTGCGTGATGCGTTAGCAGATAAAGAGCCTCGCTTAGAAGAAGAAGCGATTCGTGAAGCATTTGCAGCGGTACGTGAAGAGCAGATGGCTAAGCAAGAAGAAGACTCTCAGGCTGCTAAAAAAGTAGGTGAAGACTACCTGGCTGAGACAGCTAAGAAAGAAGGCGTTAAAGCAACTGACTCTGGTCTTTTGTATGAGGTCCTAGCAAGCGGTGAAGGTGATTCTCCAGCGGCAACGGATACGGTTGAAGTGCATTATCACGGTACGTTAATCGAAGGCAGTGTTTTTGATAGTTCAGTAGAGCGTGGCTCTCCAGCTAAATTCCCTGTAAACCGTGTGATTTCTGGGTGGACTGAAGCGCTACAGTTGATGAAAGTAGGTGATAAATGGCGTTTACACATTCCAGCTGATTTAGCATACGGTGCACAAAGCCCAAGCCCTAAAATTCCAGCTAACTCAGCATTAGTATTTGAAGTTGAGTTGTTGAATATTGAGAAGTCTTAATTCTATTTAAAGAATAAGAGCGCTTAATTTAAAACCGGCACTTGCCGGTTTTTTTGTGCCTTTTGTTTGAGTTTACCAGCGGGGTAGGGGGCTTTTGTAGGGTGTTTG